>NZ_ATVH01000014.1:300000-551509 GCF_000420625.1 Fodinicurvata sediminis DSM 21159
GGGTTTCCGCCGGGATCGCGCCCTGGCCTTCGACGCCGAGGGCAAGGCCGTGGAAACGCGCCAGTTGGACCGTCCTGCCGGGATCGAACCCGACCTGGGCGCGGAAAGGCGGGCCGCCCATGTCTGAAGCCATCCTGAAGCCCCATTCCATGATCTCCCGGCTTGCGGGACCGGCTGCCCGCAGCGACACGCCGGAAGCCAGCCGCGCGCGCACCGGGGTTCTCTTCACCCTGCCGGCCATCGTCCTGATGCTGCTGATCCTGATCGTGCCCATCCTGTTGGCGGCTACGCTGTCCTTTACCGACTACAGTCTGGGCCGCTCCGGCTTCGACTGGGTCGGGGTACAGAACTACGAGCACCTGCTCTCGCGCTCGGCCTACCGCTCTATGTTCGTGGCCACGCTGACCTATGTCTTCGTGGTGGTCCCGGCCTCGGTGGGGCTGGGGCTCGGCGCCGCGCTGCTGATCTCGTCGCTGCGCGTCGGCGGCGATGTCTACAAGACCATCTATTTCCTGCCGGTCATGGCGGCCCTGCTGGCCATGGCCATCGTCTGGGAATTTGCCCTGCACCCCACACTCGGCATCATCAACGCAACCCTGGCCTCCGGGTGCGATATCGGCTGGCTGCGCGGTCTGCTGACCGGCGCCTGGCTCGGCCTGGACCCGGCCGCCAGCTGGTACGGCCAGGGCTGCGCCGACGGCTTCCCGCTGTGGCTGGGCGACCGCGACTACGCCATCTGGACACTCTGCTTCATCGGCATCTGGCAAGCCTTCGGCTTCAACATGGTGCTCTACCTGGCCGGGCTGACCGGCATCCCGCGCGAACTCTACCACGCCGCCGAGATGGACGGCGCCAAGTCGGGGTGGGAGCGCTTCCGCCTCGTGACCTGGCCCAAGCTGGGGCCGACCACGGTCTTCTTGGTCACCATCACCTCGATCCGCTCGTTCCAGGTCTTCGACCAGGTCGAGGCGCTGACCAGCGGCGGCCCCGCGAAGAGCACCTACGTCATGATGTACGCCATCTACGAAAAGGCCATCCAGCAGAACCTGATCGGCATCGGCGCGGCCGTCACCATGGTCTTCCTGGGCTTCGTCCTGCTGATGACCCTCATCCAGCGCCACCTCGTCGAACGCAAGGTGCACTACTCATGACCATCCATCGCTTCTCCACCGGCGAGACCCTCAAGCACGTCGTCCTGATTCTGGGCGCCGTGGTGGTCCTGTTGCCCTTCTACCTGATGGTCTCCACATCCCTGAAGGCGCCGCACGAGATCGAGACCAACCGGGGCGGCTTCCTCGGCCAGCAGGAACTGATGGTCGACGAGGCCTGCGTGCGCCGGGGCAACGCGGAAGCGGACTGCCGGCAGCGGCCCTTCGTCCACAACTACACCCAGGCCTTCGAGGAGGCGCCGCTGCTGCGCTACCTGCTGAACGGCGTCATCGTCACCGTCTCGATCTTCGTCATCCAGGTGATCGTTGCCCTGCCCTGCGCCTATGCGCTGGCCAAGCTCAGGTTCCGGGGGCGCAACCTGATCTTCGGTGCGGTCATTGTCTGCCTGCTGATCCCCGTCCATGCCATCGCACTGCCGCTCTACATCGGGCTGGCCAAGGCGGGCCTGACCAACAGCTACGCCGCACTCATCATACCCTGGACCATCTCGGCCTTCGGCATCTTCCTGATGCGCCAGTTCTTCATGACGGTGCCCGACGACCTGATCGACGCCGCGCGCATGGACGGCATGAGCGAGTTTGCCATCGTCTGGCGCGTCATGCTGCCGGCCGCCATCCCGGCCCTGCTAGCCTTCGCCATCTTCTCGGTGGTGGCCCACTGGAACGACTACTTCTGGCCACGAATCGTCATCACCAGCAGCCAGGAACTCTTCACCCCGCCGCTGGGCCTGCGCGAGTTCAAGGGCGAAATGGCCGACCACGCCTATGGCCCGATGATGGCCACGGCCACGATCATCGTCACCCCGCTGATCGTCGCCTTCCTGCTGGCCCAGCGCCGCTTCATCGAGGGAATCACGCTCAGCGGCATGAAATAGCAACAGCAGAACAGGGTCCGGGCCGCCCCGCCGGGCGGACCGGACCCCCACGCCCCGCATCAGGGGCACACACCGGACGGGGCGGCAGACGCTTCGAGAGAACCGCCCCGCCCAGCACTGAGGAAAGAAGGATAGAACCATGAAACGCTTACTGTCCACGGCCGCACTTGCCCTGTGCATTTCGGCTCCCGCCCAGGCGACCGAGATCGATGTCGCCTATGCCTACTCCTCGCTCTTCGATCCTACCTTCGAAGAAATCATGGAGGCCTTTAACGAAGAGCATCCCGACATCACGGTCAACTTCCGCACCACCTACGAGGCGTACGAGGACGGCACCAACACCGTCCTGCGCGAGGCCGTCTCCGGCGACCTGCCGGACGTCACCCTGCAGGGCCTGAACCGCCAGGCCATCCTGGTGGACCGTGGCATCGCCAGGTCACTGGAGCCCTTCATCGAAGAGGAATCGGATTTCCAGAAGGATGGCTATCACGAAGCCATGCTGGATCTCTCCACCTTCGACGGCGAGGTCTACGGCCTGCCCTTCGCGGTCTCCACGCCCATCGGCTACTACAACATGGACATCCTGAAGGAAGCCGGCGTCGAAGAGATACCCGAGACCTGGGACGGCATCGTCGAGGTCTGCCAGAAGATCAACGCCAACACCGATCACGAGGCGATCTTCTGGTACTGGAACATCACCGGCAACTGGTTCCTGCAGTCGCTGCTGTGGAGCCAGGGCGAGCCCACCATCGAGGACGGCCGCTTCAACTTCGACAACGAGGCCGGCCTGAAGAGCCTCGAGACCATGAAGAGCATCTTCGACGGCTGCGAGATGAAGAACTATTCCAATGCCGATGCCCGCAAGTCCTTCTCGTCCGGGCAGATCGGCATGTACTTCACCTCCACCTCCTCCGTCGGCTTCGTGGACAGCAACAAGACCGGCGACTGGACCTTCCGCACCGCCCCCTTCCAGGGCATCGACGGCCCGCCGGAAGCCCTGCCGGCCGGCGGCAACGCGGCGATGCTCGTCTCCGACAGCGAGGATCCCGAAGTGCTCCAGGCCGCCTGGACCTTCGTGAAGTTCATCACCTCCGGCCAGGGTGCGGCCGCCGTGGCACGCACCACGGGCTACATTCCGCCCAACAAGGCCGCCAACGAAGAGATCCTGGTGGACTTCTACGAGGAGAATCCGAACAAGGAAACGGCGGTCAAGCAGCTGCCCCTGCTGTCCGAGTGGTTCGCCTATCCGGGCGACAACGGCCTGGCCATCACCCAGACCATCGAGGACCGCATGGAATCCATCCTGGTCGGCGACGCCGAGGACATGAAGGCCCTGCAGCAGCAGATGGTGGACGAAGTGAACGAGCTGCTTCCCGAGCCGGAAGACTCCTGATCCATCCATCCAACACCCGGCGGGGGTGCGTCCAGGCGGACGCCCCCGCCTCCTTCCCTCCGGGCACGCAATGCCCTTAAAGGAGTGCTTCCATGACCCAGGCTCTCGCTCTCACCTTCCTGATCCTGACCGACACCCATTTCGTCCCGCCGGGCGGGCGCCTCTATGGCCTCGACCCGCAGGCCCGGCTGCAGGCGGCCATCGACTGCATCAACCGGGACCATCCGGACCTGGACTTCGTCATCATCACCGGCGACCTGGCCCATCTCGGCGAACCCGCTGCCTATCGCAGCCTCTCCGAAACGCTGGCGGGCCTGCAGGTGCCGGTCCTGCTGCTGCTGGGCAATCACGACAGCCGGCCCGACTTCATCGAGGCCTTCCCCGAAGCCCCGCGCGACCGCGATGGCTTCCTGCAGCTGGTGCGCAGCTATCCGGCGGCAACCGTCATCACGCTGGACACTTTGGACGAGGAAACCCGGGGCGGCCACGGCGTGCTCTGCGAACGGCGCCGCGACTTCCTGGCCCAGGCCCTGCGCAGTGCGCCCACCGACCGGCCCGTCCTGCTGTTCCAGCACCATCCGCCCTTCGACAGCGGCATGCCGCACATGGATCGCATCAAGCTGGTGAACGGGCCCGAACAGCAGGCGGTGTTCGCAGACGTGGGACGCAAGCCCGACCACCTCTTCATGGGTCACCTGCACCGGCCCATCTCGGGCACCTGGCAGGGCATTCCCTTCCAGGTCCTGCGTTCGCTGAACCACCAGGTGGCCTTCGACCTGGACCGCGCGGACCACATCCCCGGCACCCACGAGGCGCCCGACTATGCCCTGGTCAGGGTCCAGAACGGCCAAATCCTCGTGCACCAGCGCTCGTTCCTCTATGAGGGGCCGCTCTATTCGCTCCAGGATCCGACAGCCGTGGCGGCGCGCGCGCCGGAAGAGCTCGCCGCCCAGTGAGCGAGAAATCCGTGAGAGAAGCCGATATCCCTCACCACGAGCAGAGGCTGGGCCCCGAGCAGAGGCTGGGCGCGCGGATCGACCTCGACCGCTACCGCGCCTTCCTCTGCGACCTGGACGGCTGCCTGGTCTCCGGACAGACCGTCCTGCCCGGCGCCCGGGCCTTCGTCGACTACGCCGGCGAACGCCTGCATCTCTTCAGCAACAATTCCACCGACACGCCCGAAACGCTCAGCGAACGCCTGCGCGCCCTGGACCTGGCCATCCCGCCCGAGCGCATCCTCCTGGCCGGCACCGCCAGCCTGGACCACCTGGCCGAGACCGCGCCCGGTGCCGCCGTGGCGCTCTACGGCACCCCGGCCCTGCACCGCTATGCCCAGGCACGCGGCCTGCACCTGACCGACGACCGCCCCAGCCACGTGGTGCTCACCCGCGACCCCGGCTTCACCTATGACGACCTCAACCGGATCATCCGCCAGCTCGCCCAGGGCGCGCAACTGATCGTCACCAATCCCGACCGCACGCACCCGGGCGCCGACGGCCTGCCGGTGGCCGAGACCGGCGCCCTGCTGGCCGCCCTGCGCGCCTGCCAGCCCAAGCTGACCTGCCAGGTGATCGGCAAGCCCGAGCCCCTGCTCTACCGCATCGCCCTGGACCGCCTGCAGCTGCCCGCCAGGGACATACTCGCGATCGGGGACAACCCGGCGACCGATGGCCTGGGGGCGCGACGTGCGGGGATGGCGGTGGCGTTGGTTGGGAAAGGTGATGAAGAAGATATTAGGAGACTTGGGAGTCTAACTAGCCTCACAGCTTGTGTGTAATCCTGTTGTGTTGGGTCTTACTTTCGTTGTATCTTTTTCCTAATGCAGAATTAAGGTTAGAAATGCACCAACCACATATATATTTTACTTGATAATGGTACACTAAAGAAGAAGGTGGAAAATGAACCGCCTTGGTTTCACGGAACCCATTTTAGTGGTGTGCCCGGCCATAGCAGATTGATCCCGCATGGCTTAATAACAAAAATTCTTGGCTCTCCTCATTAGTATTCGTACTATAAATTAGTACCTTTGTGGCTGCCCCGAAATGTTTTGCATGAGTTCAGGCTCTTGCGAGCCACCTGACAAGGAGCTGGACGCTGGCGAGATAGTGTCAGGTTTCGGCATGGGCGATAGCGTTCTCGAAATCTCTGGCGAGGCGACGATTGCGATTGAGTCAAGCCAAGGTCCGCTCGACCACCCAGCGCCGGAGCAAGACCTCGAAGCCGGAGGCGCTATCACTGCGACGTAAGATCTTGAGGATCCACCGCCTCAGGCGCTCGAGCACGCCCCTGAGCTTCGCCCCGCCATAGACGGCATCGGCGAACAGATGGCGCAGTCAAGGAATAGGCGGCGTGCGCGCCAGCGAGCAGGTCGGGCGCGCCGACCCGGTTCTGGATAGCGGCACTGTGGACGATACCGGAGACCAGCATGTCGCCGGTACCGTTCAAGATATGACGTTACGGCACTTCTTCAACTTCTTGCCGGTGTCGAAGCCACGAATGCTGCCGATTTCGGTGAGCTTGACCGACTGACTATCGATGATCCCGACGCTCGGGCAGGCGTTGCGGCTCTCGGCCTCCCGAACAGCTATGACTAGAAGATGATTGATGGTTTGCCAGATCCTATCATCGTGCCAAACGTAGAAACAGTGCTGCACCGGTGATCCCGCGGCGGCGGCCACCGCAGGCAGCCCCCACGTAGTATGTAGAAGCTCATGGTGACCACCTCACTTAGGGCAGGCTACACGCGGTCGCCCAAGCGCCCGCAGGTCTGGCAGCTTCGGGCGATCAGTTCCCATGCGGCATCGGTGACGTCACTTGCATACTGCACGTCTCTGCGGTCATACTTCGCGCGGGTGTTTTCAGTCCACTTCTTGCGGCTCCATCAGTTGCTTGACATAACTGGGTAATCACAAGGGACTGAAAATAGCTTAACTCTTTTCGGGCCAAACACTAACCTGAAGTGAATAGGACGCTTCTAAATATAGTGGGATTTTTTATGGATTTTGTATCCAAAGAAAAGCGCAGCAAAATTATGCGCGGGGTCAAGCAAGAAAACACTAAGCCTGAAATATTAGTTAGACGTATAATTCATAGTTCTGGTTATAGATTTCGCCTTCACCGAAAAGATCTCCCAGGAAGACCCGACATTGTTCTTCCAAAATACCAATTAGCAATATTCGTTCACGGTTGTTTTTGGCATCAACACGATGGCTGTCACGATGACAGGATGCCCACATCAAATACTGAATATTGGACCCAAAAGCTTCAGCGAAACAAAGAACGAGACAAAGAAAAATTTGAAAATCTTAAAGATAAGGGATGGAATGTATTAATTATTTGGGAGTGCGAAACAAAAAATACAGAGATAGTTTATAAAAAAATAAATAAATATATAAAAATTTAATTAGGAGGCAGGGGGTGAGTCAAAAATACAAATATATTGACCTGTTTGCTGGTTGTGGAGGGTTATCCCTCGGTCTAAGAAGCTCTGGATTTAAACAAATGCTGGCTGTCGAAAAATCATATATGGCAGCAGAGACCTTTTTTCATAATCATATAGAACGTATTAATAATACTTTTACTTGGGAAAAATTCTCTTCATCTGAAACATCTATTTTAGAACAAGCAAATAAAGGGCTTATCGTTCGTACTCTTGAAGAAGTTTTATCCTGCAAAGAACTAATGAATTCATTGAGAGGGGAAGATATTGACCTTGTTGCTGGCGGCCCCCCTTGCCAAGGATTTTCAACTGCAGGACGTCGCGACCCTCAAGACGTCAGGAACAAACTAGTCTGGCAATTCCTTGATTTTGTCTCTGCCGTGAATCCGAAAGCAGTGCTAATTGAGAATGTAGCGGGCATGCAGCATGGCTTCAAAAAGTACGGGTTAGAAGCGACATTTAACCAACTCGTTGCTGCTCTCAATAAGACCGGATTTGGTTATATAGTCCAACCCATGCTCTTAAACGCTATGCATTATGGCGTTCCTCAGTATCGACCAAGAATCATGCTTGTTGCATTGCGCCAGGATGTCGCCAAACGCGCAAATGCCCGTTTTTCTCCAGAAACATGGCAATCTGGTGCTATTATTGGTAGAGAACTCCCGTTAGCTTTCCCTGCACATCCAACACTTGCCCCGCTTCCTGCTACCCCCGACGAACCATGCCTTACCGTTCGGGATGCTATCTATGACCTACAGGGAGGAGCGTACGAACTCGCGAGTAATTGCTTACCTGAATACGCGATTACAATGCGTAATCAAATAGTCGATGTTCCCGGAGAGGAATTTTATAAAACACACACAAAAGGGATCAGGAATCATGAAATTAGAGATCATTCTTATAAGGTAAAAAAACGTTTTAGACTATACCAAGTATTATCCAAATATAGAATACCGCTTGATGTTATTACAACTCCACTTAATGATACGATTTCAAAATCAGATAGACTTATACGTATCAATAATAAAATATCTAATGCCCAGTATCCACTTATTTCCCCTGATGGAACTTTAATTGCTAAAGGTAAAGAAGAATTAATTGATTTAATATTTGAATTAGCAACAAAGAAGCATAGCCAGAGACCACTAAGATGGGATGCGCCAAGCCACACTGTTCTCAGCTTGCCAGATGATTATATACATCCATCCGAACCCAGAACCATGACAGTAAGAGAACTAGCACGTTTCCAATCATTCCCTGACTCTTTTGAATTCCGGGCAAAAGTAACCACAGGAGGGAAAAGCCGAAGAGACGACGTACCACAGTATACTCAGGTTGGAAATGCAGTTCCCCCCTTACTTGGTAAAGCTATAGGTCAGTCAATAATGAAAGCTTTATCTTCTGCATATAGTATAAATGATTCTTATGTATTTTCAAATACAGAAGATGGATTGTATTACAATGAAATAATTTAATGGACTATATAATATTTTTTTGCATATTATATTTAAGAAGCATAGACCTGCACTTCTTTCTTATTAATTTAAAACTTCAACCATATCTGAGTGCGTAGCTGAAAGAGACAACAAGCTTTTAGCTAAGGTGCTTGAGCTTTCTCTCAGTGTAATAACCAATGTATCAATTGGCCTTGTAAGAGGGATCATGCAAGCTCTCCAAGCGAGGATTTCTGCATAAGAGTCAAGATCCGAGGAAACTAGCTCTTGCTGTGTTGCCAGCTTCTTGCCTCCAGATTTCTTTAATTCCCAGAATTCATCAAGTCCATCCAACACAACTGCCCATCCCTCAAGCCCTCGGCAGGATTCGTACTGCACAATCCGCATCGCCTCTGCTGAGCGAGGGAATTGACGCCTTGTACTCACATCAACCCCATCCCAAACATTCCAACCACTTGCATTAAAAGATTCCGCAAGCCTACTGTATCGACCTTCTCTCGCTTCAATAACCCCCGAGGGCGGTACGCAGTGAAGAAGGTCAATGGGCATATTCCCGGCCTCAAGAGATGAAGATAATATCGATCTTTGTAACTTCGTTTTGTCCCTGTAATCGCCCATAATGATCATTATACGCCCGCCAACAGCATCACGGTTCGTCGAAATACGCCACTGGAGGCCTGCTTCCTCAGCGACGATGTTGGCAAAAGAGCATAGGTTAGATTTCATCCGTAGGCCTGTCTCGAGATAACGATGTCCTAACTTTGGTTGTCCAGACACGGAGGATTTCCAATTGGTTGGCGCGCCACGAACCAATTGCTCAATTCCATCTGCAAGGGATATTGAACTGCCACCATACAGATGACATAGCAGGTCAGCTTCTGCCTGCGGCCAGTCTTGAGCTTCGTCTATCAGGATGGCGTCATAATCAAATTGTAGAAAGTCAGATGCCTTGGCATCTACAATATCAGAAGAACTTATTGCCTCTTCCCTTAGGAACCTAAGAGCTTCGCGACATTGCTCCTCGTAGTCAGCTTGTTCCAGTTCACCTTCCTCCATCACACCAAGCCTCTTGAGCCAAGCATACATAAAGGACATCACTGTCCGGATACGGATTCCGCCTCCATCACCTTCACCGGGAATAGTCATAAGGGCCAATGTCCGCTGAATATCAGCAGCTAGCGCAGTATTATAAGTAAGGACTAAGCATCTCTTTCCTTGTTGTAAGAATGCCTCATAGGCTGATTGCAAAAGCAAGATGGTTTTGCCGGTTCCTCCATGCCCCCGCAAATGGACTCGATGCTCACCAAGAAGTTGTCCTAGTTTCTTCGCTTCTGTTGGACGTGCCGCTAGTCTATCCATTCGCTTACGATCAAGGCGTGATGGCATCAGGGGTTGGAAGAGCCCATCATTCAGTACGAGATCCATAACGCCTTCATCGGCCGAACTAATTACATATTCTTTCCCTGATTTGCGAATACCATTGACAGAAGCCATCGCTACCAAAAGGCTCGTAGCATCAAAATGGGCCGGCACAGCCCCTGCTGCAGGCTGGATGCGCCCACGCGTTTTCGGCAGTTGGTCGATCCCCCTCAACAGTAGGCAACGGTATATCCACGGATTTGCAGCTGTTACATCACGAAGATGCTCTAAGAGTGAATATCTTTGGGCTTCATTTTGTTCGGTTGCACTCTTCCACATAGCGCCATACCGGACTGAAACGCCCCCTGCTTCGATCATTATGTCCTCGGCAGGATGATCTTTTACTTCGATAGAAGCAATGAACGAGCGGACTCTGATCTTGGCTCCTAATATTCGATTACCTTCAGCATCATAAACCGTCCTAGTTGGAACTATATAGCGTGGCTTCCGGAAGCACCCCACTACCACAACATCTAAGTCGCTAACTTTATGACCAGAAAGCTTAACTGCAGCAGCAATCTTAATATGATCCTCATCAGTCGAGGTAGTATCGATTTCAGGCCAGATGCCAACAAGCGCATCTTTTACTGTTAATGCAGACTCAAATTCTGCCGTTCCCTCGGGACCCAATATTTCAATCATGAGCGTAATCTCAAGAAATACGCAGCAGTTCGCGATGAGAATTCCCTTACATCCGCAAACTCTGCCTCTATCCCTTGATCAAGTCGCAGCTCATCGCGCGCTTCTAACTGGCGCTCTTGGAGAAAACCAGGTCCAGTATGCCAAAGGGGGTGCCCCAAGATTAGAGCCCTATTCCCAGAAATAAGTGCCGGAAGCTCAGCGAAGTAGTGGAGCGAAACATTCATTCCCGCATTTTGGCAAAAATCCAAGAATGCCCTCACAGATGAATCTTCCGCTCCGTCCAACCAGCGTGATTCATCAAGGGGGTTTCCAAGAACGATATCAGCCATGTCCAAGGACAACCGCCAATCAAGCATTCCATGGCTAAACCTATTCCCGTAATTTCGTAAACAATCAGGACACGACCGATCACAATCCTTTGCATGTGCAGGGTCTTGCCATTTTGGAGCAACAGAGGCGTAAAACTTCTCTATCGCTGATCTCATATTCTTTGGATGTGCAGCCCAGCGAGCATAACCTGCACCGTTCTCCAACGCATCCGCGACGAAAACTTGTTCCGTTTTGCAATCTCCTACAGCGAAAAATTGCCGGCCAACTCTGAATTCGCCTGGATCAACATCCAACGCCGTAGCCAATGAAAGCTTCAGGAACTCGGCAAATGAGGCGATTGCAGGCCGGGCCGAGGGTTGGCCGATTACGTCAAGCACGCCTTGCTTACCTATTTCTTCGGCGCCTGATATATGAAAACTCAGCACATCGGTCGTAAAAACAGCACCTATAGCTCCTTTATCGAAGGGTGTAGCAGCTGGGGCGTTATTCCAAGGCCCTGAATCTCGATAAAACCTCGGGTCACGAACCGAAACACGATCATGACTTTCTTGGAAGAACTCATATAAACTTCCCCCATTATCATTAACTATAGCGACTGGCCCAACTCCTAAGGCAAGCTTCATAGGGCCGCAGCTCTCACCTCCATACTCCTGTTGGAACGCTCGTACGGGCGGGGGAAGTGCAGGTCCACGCTGCCTTTGACCATCATAATCCCGTGGCTTGCTGGACGAGAGGAATCCTCTGGGCTGGTAAAGCGGGAAAGGTTGTGATGGTTCCCTACAAATCGAGCAAGTAGTATCCCCACCATGCGTTATGGTCGAGCAGCCGGGATTCGTACATCGGCTATAGAGCATGGGCTTTCCCAATGGTTCAGGCTCATTATCAACACCCCTGTAGGTGTCCCGCTTAAACACAAAACCACAAGCAGTATGCAGGCGCTTATCTTTTGGAATTTCTGAGCCTGGCGCAAATGCCCAAACTGCATGGTCAAGGGGGCGGTCACTTACAATAGCCTCCTCCACACTATTGCGACGCTCATCTTGAAAAAGGCTCCGCACTTGTGTCGGAAAACCGAACATCGGCAATATCCCTCCAACCGCAAGCCGGTGACTTAATTCACCCTGTATGAAACGACCGTCTTCAACGATGGAGTCGATACGTTTGGGAAGCTCTTCTCTTACGTAATTGGTAAGGCTTTCTTTTTCCCCGTTCAGTTTGGTGTAGGCAGCGAGACGGTTAACAACATGCTCAACTTCATCAGATGAAGAAAGCCAGTTAACAACCCCATCACGAAATACTCCCTTCCATTGCTCGACACGTCCGAACACACCATGGATACTTTCTTCGTTTCTTTCAGGACCATAATCCAGATGGGCAAATGCACGTCTTAAACACTCAGCAGATATAACTCTTTGTATAATTTCAGGTCTTGATAAATCAAGTTGGGGCTGAGGTGGCACATCTCCCGTCATTCGCTCGGGATTGTTGAAATAGTAATCATCGTGGGCCGCGCCACGTGAAATTGTTACCCCGTAGGAAAATGCTTGTCCTGCGCGGCCAGCACGGCCAACCCTTTGTTGGTAGTTAAAGCGCTGGGGTGGCATGTTTGCCATCATAACGAGCTTCAACGAACCAATATCGACTCCCACTTCCATTGTGGTTGTGACGGAAAGCGCGTCCAATCCATGAGTAAGTTCATTCTCGCCTTCCAGGTATGCGGTCGCTTTAAACAACCTCTGGCGACGCCTTTGCTCAGAGATCGGCTTTGTTTGCCCTGTCAGTTCTGCCACAGAAAGCCTATGGGCAGGTTCGCGAGATACCCAGTTATAGTAGTCTTCGCCAGCATTGCCAGCACGAGAAAAACTATTACTACGACAATGTGGTGTTGTGCATACGTTAACTGGAAGTACCATTGTGAGCCTGGAACAACCGTCACAGCGGTATAGATCCCTCTGGCCGGCTGGAACAATGTGAAGCGGCAGGCTTGAATGGTTGTCGATTTTCAGGAACCAATTTTCTGTAATAATGTTCCGCTCGATGAGATAGTCACCTAGTGTACGTGCTAGCTCTGCACTTTCCCGGTTCACCAGAGGGGCGACTTTTTCAATGTACTTCTTGACCGCCGCTGGTACGGATGTGGTGGTCCGAGAGTGCCCCCATCCCATGAGATAGCGGCTATGCCCGAGTATGCGAATGATATTCGCAACGATACCATTGGCTGTTGCGTCACCTAAGCCAAGCCTTGAGCCATGGGTTTCCTCCGCCTCGACTGTCGCTATCCCCATTGACTCCATGTCGCGCCCTGCTCTGTCGAAGAGCGAATTCGCAACATGGACGGCAAAGCGGGCCATAAGCCTCCGACGTTCTTCCCTTGCAACATCATCGGTGAGCGGGATCCATTCCCCTTCCACTGGAGGCATGAAGTACCGCCACCATGGCGTGCCGTCATCACCTTGGGCATAGCTTGCCTCTGTGCCAGCGGGATTCTGTCCGAGGCGCAGCAGTTCATCCCGCATGTTAACAAGTAATGAAGGCCAGCCTATTGCGTTGCTTGCAATGGACTGATCATGTTGAGCGATTAGTTCCTTATCGGCTCGTTTTGCAGCGTTGAGCTTATTCAACTTCACTGCATTAAATATCCCGGGGGTCTTTTTCTCTGCCGCTTCATAGAGTTCGCGGAAAGACGCGTCCATTTCCGGATCAACATCAGCGTACATCTCAAGCTCGGCACTAGAAGGAATATTCTTCTGAGCAATCCCAATATATATTAGCTGGCGGATGAGATCGCGGAAATGATGGAGCTCAAGTCCTGCCGCGAGGTCTGCCGCATCATCCCTGCTATCGGTGAAGGCAATCATTTTCTCGGCAGCGCCTGTATCGCTTGCTGCATGCATGACACGGTCAGCAACAAGCTGTGTCGTCACGTTAAGGCCTGTGCGCAACCCTCTAATAGGCGTCTGTACAGAGCCACTGAAGAAAGCTTTCTTTTCCCTATCATTGAAGAATTTCCTAGTACCCTCGCAACAAGGGCAAATCTCGGGCAAAGCAGCCACTTTCTCGGAGCCGCGCAGGTCACCAGAAACACAGAAGACCACACCCCCTTCATCTCCAGGGGCCAAAGCGCCAGAAAAAGGATCGAAATGGCCCTTCTGGAAGTGCATCGTCACCCTCTTTCCGGATGGCGCCTCCCTTGACCACGAACTCGTTCCTGCTGGTAATTGCCCTCCCGGCCAGTACCAACGGAACTCATCTTGTGTCCGTTCGAATACCTGACTAACCTTACTACTACCTTCCCCAGATTTTGTTGCTTCTAGAAATATGCTTCCTGAAGGCATCCCCTCACTTTCCGGGACCACAAACCCCCCCATGAAAGCTTCACCACAGTCATAACAATAAAGCAACTCAAGGACTTGGCCACCGCACTCACATTTGGTTGCTGGGGCCTTGAAAAGCCGGCCAATTTTTCGGTTAGAAGAGCGGTACTGCTCTTCTAACCCTGAACAATCAGGATTCGAACAAGCCCAGATACCTTGGACCTGCCTAAGAAACATATGGGATCGGAATGTAGGCTTAGGCTGCTCCCAAGTCCCCTTGGACTCGTATTTTACAGCAAGCAAAAATGCTTCAAGAAGGCCCCTAGTCGTATGGGAATCTTCACTGCCAAACAAAATACGGCTCAGGCAGCCAAGGTTGGAAGGCCTTATAATTTCAAAATTCTTGCCATTTGTAGGATCAAGGACCTCGGTCTTTCCTGCAATATTACAAGCTACCGCCAAAGCCTCCCGTGGAGAATAATGGTTTGAAATTTCTGATAACACCGTATTTATTGTATCGTCCCCTCCATTTAATAATGCGTCCTTATGTTTGGTGATCACATTAGAATCTATGGGTAGGGAAACGTCGAATTCTCTAGGTGCCCCTGTAAATATGGCAAACGTTTCTTTTGGAACACCAAAAAACTGCTCAAGATACTCTCGCCCTGCTTCCCCATCCAAAGACGCACTAGTCGCAATACAACGCAGTTGGGGTGAGCTCGGTTCCAAGCCTAAGCGGTCGAGCAAATTGCGAACGACGAGAGCAACTTCTGAACCTTGCGTACCGCGATAACTGTGCAGCTCATCAACAACTATTGAGAATGTATTAGATCTGTCAGACTCAAGCCAAGCACGTGTCTTCTCAAATATCGGAGATTCTACATCACGCATAAGCATGATATTCATCATACTTGTATTTGTAATTAAAATATCTGGTGGCGCGGCAATCATATCCCAGCGTGTCAGCATCTCACCAATTTCCGGGTCTTGGAATTGGCTGCAAATTTCAAGAATATCTTTGGTGTCCTTCCCTTCTGCCCCCATGGTCCGCCAAACGTCTGCCACTTCATTTGCTATTTTTTTAACTTCGTAACCAACATCATTTATTCTTTTGCGATCCTTGGCAGACAATGTAAGGGGAGGTACGTAAGTCGAACCGATAGTGGCACCTGTGTATCTTCCGAAATAGAAAAGCGGCTTTCCAAAAATACTCACCGCCCTTGAAGCAGCTTGACGGAGGCGCGATACCTGATCTTCCACTAGAGCGTTTGTTGGATAGAGGATCATTGCCCTAACAGCAGGAGGCACTGTATCTTCCATATGGACTCTAGAGTGGTACCACTCTTTGTCTTTTGAGCTGAATTCTTCTTCCCACCAACGGTTTAACTCACCGCTACCAACTCCGCCGCTGCGTTCTTGTAGGAGCGTAGCTAATAGAGGAAGCAAGAAACTTTCAGTTTTTCCTGAACCGGTACCAGATGTGACCACAGCATTCTGGTACACTTTATCGCCAATGCTTGCCTTTAATGCCTGCGCTTGATGCTGGCGGAGTTTAATTCCTTCCTCGGCTCCGAAAACGACCTTGGCAAGATTGCTAACTACAAACTCGCTTAAGCCAATGTCCCTACAAACTTCCTCAAGGGAGTCAGTCGATGGATACTGAGGCACGGCCTCAAGCAATGGCTCTTGAGCCATAACACCAGGGGAGTTCAAGATTTCACGGCGTTCAGCCATGATGGCTGGATCACGCATCCAGAAGGCGCTGTCATAGTAGCGCCTGTAACCTTCGCTGATATATTCATATACACTAATTGGATTTGCTTGCGACATGCGTATCACCGGCCTTCCCGTACAGGATTTCCATAACTTGTCCCGCAACTAATGGGGCAACATTTTCATACATTAACACGCCATTGCGAGCCTCCGGCAATGTGCCGGAACATGCTACTAGGGCACGTCCCAAAAGCCCTGGAACATCACACCCCAATGTCGCTTTTACCTTGTAACTCGATCGGTCATAAGCGTGCAGACGAATATTCTCCCGCTTTGCAGCTAACAACTTGACGACCTGATACGGCCCGCGCCACATCTTCCCATCCGGAGACAAATAAGCGTAATTCTGAACCCCATCATTCCAACGATATGCACCAGATGACTGTGCATCCTTTACCGTGTTCCAGCGCCCGGATTTTGGATTGAAAGCTTCTAAACTGTTTGCGTGACCGATAGAGACTGGTGAAAGGCACTCCGAAAGTCCCCCAAGAGCCAGACATGCGGTAGCAATCGAATAGCCAGGATAATCGACAATCGATAGATTTCGCCCTAGGGGGTCTTGGATATCGCTCAAAACCTTTGTTGCTTCTTCGAATCTAACACCCTCAAGAACAACCATTGACGGTCTACCTGCCATTCTTGTTTTGTTGAGAGTGCCCCCTATTTCTTTCACGGCTCCCCTAATAACCTCGGTTAGTTGGGCGTTGCGGAATCCTGACAGGAAAGCTCTTTCCTGATCGATAAAGTTGATCGCTAGCGGGGGAACAGACCAACGTCTTACATAGTTTGTTCCATGCCTTAGCTCCAAATCGAGAAAGCCAAGAAGGAAAAGGTCTTGCGCCAATGAGCGCGCCCTCCATGGTGTATACCCTCCTTCCGGGAGGAGAGCCTCGAATGCACCCCATGACCCACATCCTAAGAAGCACAAAGCATCCAGTAACAGGTCATGGTCAATTGGCTGTAATTCCTGCTGTGCCTTAGGCCTGTAGCGCGGAGCCTCCCTAGCTGCCGCTTTCGATTGTGCTGAACGTTTTCCTCGATCAACAACTATAAGCGATTGATTGCAATCCTTGCACTCTTGCTTTAAGGGAGCTTTCTTGGGCAAGCCAGGTTTAGGCGGTTCGCAAATCCAATAATGGTAACCTCTTGAGACGCAGGTTTCCCTGTCACTATACAAATCTATAGAACCTTGAAGTTCAGCAGCTTGACCGGTTTCAGAATATCCCTCCGGAAGGTGATGTCCTTCCTCTAGGGTAGTTGGCGGTTGATGAAGAGGCAATTCGCCATGAACTATTGTGCCGATTATTATTACAATATTTTTCGTTATTTCTGAATTAGTTGCGCTTAATATTGTATTATAGAAAACTAGTTCATCACTATAACGATTGAGAGGGCGAGGAGTACTTGAGTCGCGGAAAAGTATTTCCTGGCTAGCAACAAGCTTACCATTTCTATACCCTTTAAAGCCAATAACACTCCCAGGTTCATTTGAATTCGCTGGAAGGGTAAGCTCGCAATTCCCTCCATTATTACTAGCCATAGATATTAAGGCATCTCTGGTAGCGCCTTCTAATGAAAATGCCTCTATTTCAGTAGGTCCTTCCGAAGCAATCAAACTAATGTCCACCCTTGAACTTGAATGAAAAATTCCATAACTAAGACGCAAGTGGCCATTAACAATCATTGTACCTTCGCCCCCTAGTGGGGCGAGACACGCCAGGTCCTTGGACGGCGAATACTGTGCTTCCCCAAAAACGGCACCCTTATAGAGAACCCAACCTGTCGGCACACCTTGCAACTCATCGGAAGTCGCAACACTCGGCATCTCGAGGGCCGCCTCATTGAGATACTGTTCCACCTTTTTCGTCATGCTCTTAATATCACGCACAAGAATTAGGTGGGGCCGGCCAAGCACTACTCGGGAGACCTCAATCCAGTAGTGTCCTCTCGTACTCTCAGCAAAAGGAATGACAAGCCGGGGATGCCATTCCAATAACTCCCCTCTGTTGCCTGAGAAAATAAAGCCATGTGTTAGCATCCTCCCATCTGTACCCAGAGGTCTAGGATTTATGGTCGAGAATGTCCCATAATGATCGTTAGACAAATTGAAGTACTGCGAATTCCCTTCTACTTTTAGTGGCCCCAAGGGCTCATTAAGTTCGCCCGGCCTACCCAACTGGATATCTAATACTTCATTAGGAAAGCGGGGGATAAATTGGGCCGCCAAACAAAGTTTGACCTTTCTCGAACCATCAGTTGGCATGCTACCAGTGCTATTCTCATTTTGCCCCCAGGCAGACAATTCAGCGATTGCAGCTTCACAAACCCGCCCTTGGAGTTCCTTTCTTCGCCACGCAGCCTTCAACCGGGCATTGGCGTAACTAGTTCGCATCCAATGCTCAAGATAGTAACGAATTTCCTCCGTTGAGATTTCCTCAGTTCCAGAAAACCCATACCGCTCGAACATATCATGGAATAATTCCCTATCACCCGCACGCACAACAACTTGTGAAAGAGCTTTTCCTACGTATTTCCAAGAATTAATCGCTTGAGCAGTCGGTCGACCAAAATCGAAGTTATTTTTAATAAGCCAACTATTTAGGTAACTCCACAATATTTCCGTGGATTTACCGTGAAAAGATAAACGCCCCCGTTCAATTCCAGTCAATTGAGCAAGGCGTACATAATAATTGTTTGCGGCATACTGGCCTTCGGCAGCCATATGGGCAGCAGCATGCGAAAGGCAAAAAAGGACGGCAGTGAAAGGAGGGGGCTCTGAGCTAGATGAGTGCCACCAACTCTTAGCTTGTTGTATTATTGCCTGATAAGGATCACCGGTCGTCTGCAACTTACGACCAACAGTGTGACAAATATAGCTTTCAACTGCATCCTCGTCCTTACCCAACGCTTCGGCTAGTTCGTGCCTCATACGATTGTTTAGGGAAAGGAATACCGCCCGACTGGAAAAATTTCCCGAAAAGAATATCCGGTTAAGGAGATAATTAACCTTCGCGTATTCTTCAGACAAATTACACCTAAATATCCATTTTACTTCTACATTATATTTTTGTATTTAATTTGGGCGCGACAATGCAAATCCGTTGCGTATTTTACCAAAATCCGAGAAGGCAGCATAGTGCGCCTGAACTCCTTTGTGAGTACCACCTCTAGTTTCCACACGCGTAAAGTGATTTGCAACCCTTAAGCATGCAACCACACGCAACCTACTCTAAATCGGGTCAAACATATCGAAATGGGGGTAGGCCATAGGATTGAATGCTGAATATCATCGAATTGCATCTAGATTGGCTCCCGAAAGAACTGCGGATCATCGCCGAACCACTGCCCGAAACGCAGGGCAGCGTCGCTGGTAACCGCATGCTTGCCAGCGATTATCTGGGAAACGTGGCTTGGCGGCACGTCAATCTGGCGCGCAAACTCCATTGGAGTGAGGCCGAGTTCCTCCAGCTCATTCTTGAGGACGATCCCGGGATGCACAGCTCTCACGAACATGCGACGGTCTCCACCAAGCGTGTGAACCCGGAACAGTATCTTATGGAGACACAGGGGTGGGGACACAAAAACAGTCCAGTTCATCGACTGGTAGTCCCTGCCTTCAATCCACTGATTTTTCTGAAGAAAATGGCGCGCCCGGGAAGATTCGAACTCCCAACCTCCTGATCCGTAGTCAGGTGCTCTATCCAGTTGAGCTACGGGCGCTTGCTGTCCGCGTGATATCTGGGGGACAGACCCGACCGACCGCGTGCGGGCCTGTCGTCGTCGGGATGCGCGTGTCTAACAAAAGGACGGGGGGCGGACAAGCCGCTTATTGAAGATTTTTTGCAGCCCTGCCCTGCACCCCACAACCCAGGGGTCGGTGACGCCGGAGGGCCACAGCCGGCCGCTTTCCTGCAGCACACGGATTCAAAAGGGGAAATCAGTCTTGTTCCGCTTGATTCCTTAAAGTACCATCAGCGCACCTTTCGGGGAGGCGTCCGCGCGTCCACCCGCACTGTCTAGGGTCGCATGAAGGCAGGCAGTCGTGTGCGACGGACGGCAACAAAATGCCAGGGGTTCGGGGTTGAATTAAAACATGTCTTTTTTCCAAGGTCGCATTATCGGCGCCGTCAGCGCGCTGTTCCTGATCGCCGGATGCACGACGCCAGGCGGCGATCCTGGATCACAAACCGGCGGGGGCAGCGTCCAGAGCCCCCTGATTCTGGGAACCGGGACGTTCGAGCCCGAGGGCGTGCCGTCCTTCCAATCCACGGGCACCGACGTGGGCGGGCGCGTTCAGTCGCTGCGCGAGGACCTGGTCGATATCCAGGACCAGCTGCGCAGCGAGAACGAAACCCTGCAGGCGCAGCGGCAGCAATCGCGCGAATCGGCACAGAGCTATCATGCGCTGAAAAGCGACATCAACGCGAAGCTGCAGGTGGGCACCACCCCCGGCAATCCGCGCCTGGTCTCGCAATGGAACCAGGCCCAGAGCGAACTGGCCCAGGTGGACCAGAGCATCCAGCAGATGAATTCCCTGTCCAGCGAGGTGTCCTCCACCGCTAGCCAGACCGGCTACCTGCTGGACTCCATCCGCTCCACCTTCGGGCTGTCCGGCGCCGTGGACGAAGACCACGCCCACCTGACGGTGCTGGAGGATGCGGCCAACCAGACCGCCGTCCTGGTGGACCGCCTGGACAGCGAGCTGACCGAGGACATCCAGCGCCAGACCGCCTATCTCTCGACCGAGCGGTCCAACCTGAACGCCCTGTCGGTGGCCATCGAAAACGGCCAATCCACCGGCGTCAGCCTGTCGAACCGCATCTACGGCCAGGCCTCGGCGCCGCCCCCCGGCGGTGCATCCAGCCGCCTGGGCCAGGAGCGGCCGCTGGCCATCATTACCTTCCAGAACGAGAACACACGCTACGAGCCTCAACTCTACAACGCCGTGAACCAGGTGCTGGAGCGCCGGCCCAACGCCGGCTTCGACGTGCTGGCCGTGGCGCCCCAGGGCAACAGCGAAGGCGAAAGCGCGCTGGCCACCAACCGCACCCGGCGTGACGGTGAACGCGTCATGCGCTCGCTGGCCTCCATGGGCCTGCCGGCCGCGCGCCTGTCCCTTTCGGCCACCAGCTCGCCACTGGTCAGCAACGGGGAAGTGCACGTCTACGTGCGCTGACGGCACCCTCTTGACGTGCGCGCGCTGGCCTGACGGGCGCGTTAGAACGCCCCTGCCCGGAACCACCCCTGGACAGCCGGCCCTTGCCTTGGCGGACGACTTGACATAAGCCCCTGCCTCAAACGCGGCCAAGCAAGGAGAGTACGGCGTGAGCCCCAGTGACATTCCAGCCAAGACCTTTCCCGTTTCCTGGTGGGAACTGCACCGCGATGCTCGGGCGCTGGCCTGGCGCCTGATGGCCAACGGCCCCTACGAGGGCATCGTCGCCATCACCCGCGGCGGCATGGTGCCGGCGGCCATCGTCGCCCGCGAGCTTGAGATCCGCCTGATCGACACGATCTGCATCGCCAGCTATGACGAGACGGTCCAGGGCGAACTGAAGGTCCTGAAGGATGTCCAGGGCGACGGCGCCGGCTGGCTGATCATAGACGACCTGGTGGACACCGGGAAAACCGCACGCGCGGTGCGTGACCGCCTGCCCAAGGCGCATTTCGCCAGCATCTATGCCAAGCCCGAGGGCCGGCCGCTGGTGGACAGCTTCATCACCGAGGTCAGCCAGGACACCTGGATCCTGTTCCCCTGGGACACGGACATGCAGGCCGTCCCCCCGCTCATCAAGCGATAAACGCCAATCGGCAGAGCGGCCGGGAACGGCTGGCGTCAGCGACGCATGTTCTGTTCCCAGCGTTCCTGGTCGCGTTCGCGCACCCGGTCGGAATTGCTGCTGGGGGTGCTGCCGGTCAGACGGCCGATCAGGTTGTCCAGGAAGCCGCCCACGGCCTCGGCCGCATCGCTACCGGCGTTGCTTGCCGGGGCGGGATCGGGCTGGCTGCGTGCCACCACGGGCTCCGCGGCGCGCTTCAGCGGACGCGGCGGTTCCCCCTCAAGGGAGCGGGTGACGATGGCGTTCCACAGACGCGCCGGCAGGCCGCCTCCGGTCACCCCTTTCATCACGGTGTTGTCGTCGTTGCCGACCCAGACACCGACCACCAGTTCGGCCGTGAAGCCCACGAACCAGGCATCGCGCGAATCCTGTGTGGTGCCGGTCTTGCCGCCAGCCGGGCGTCCCGGATCGGCGCCCTTTGAGGTGCCCCAGCCCACCGAGGCCTGGAAGATATCCACCATGGCGGCCTGGACCGGCCCGGCAATCACCTGCCCCGGCCCCTCGCCCGAGCGCTGATAAAGCAGGGCGCCGCCCCGGCCCGTCACCTTGCGCACGCCATAGGGCCAGATCCCGCGCCCGCCGTTGGCAAAGGGCACATAGGCCGCCGTCATGTCCAGCAGGCTGACCTCGGAAGTGCCCAGGGCCAGGCTGGGATTGGGCTTCAGCTTGGAATTGACGCCCAGGCGTTCGGCCGCGTCCACCACCGACTCGGCCCCGACCTCCATGATCAACTGGACCGCCACGGAATTGAGCGAGCGGGCAAAAGCCTCGCGCAGTGTCACATCCCCATAATAGCGATCGCCATAGTTGCCCGGTGTCCAGGGGCCGCTGGGCAGCGACACGCGCACTGGTGCGTCCTGAACACGGCTGTCCGGCGCCAGGCCATCCTCGAAGGCAGCCAGGTAGACGAAGGGCTTGAAGGCCGAGCCGGGCTGCCGCCGGGCCTGGACGGCACGGTTGAACTCGCTGCTGTCCCAGGAGCGCCCGCCCACCATGGCGCGGATCGCACCGTCATGGGACAACACCACCACCGCCGCCTGGGTCGCGCCCTTGTCTTCCCCCTCGGCCTTCAACAGGCGTTCGACCTCCTCTTCGGCGATGGTCTGGATTTCCGGATCCAGCGTGGTGGAGATCTTCACGTCCTGGCTGAGCGGTCCGACGATCTCGCCGATCTGCGAGGCCGCCCAACTGGCGAAATAACGTCCGGTCTTGCGCAGGTCCGGCGCGGCGGAGCTGCCGTCCCCCAGCGCCTGATCGGCCGTGGCCCGGTCGATGTAACCGGCGTCCACCATGGCATTGAGCACCTGGGCCGTGCGCTCGTGGGCCAACTCGGGATTGTTGGTGGGATTGTAACGCGACGGCGCGCGCAGCAGGCCGGCGATCATCGCTGCTTCATACAGCGAGACCTCGCGCGCCGACTTGTCGAAATAGCGCTGGGCCGCGGCGTCCACGCCATAGGTGCCGGCGCCGAAGTAGACCCGGTTCATGTAGAGCGCCAGGATCTGATCCTTGGACAGGCGCCGCTCCAGCCAGAAGGACAGCAGCAATTCCTGCACCTTGCGCTTGAAGGTGCGCTCGTGGGACAGGAAGACATTCTTGGCCAGCTGCTGGGTGATGGTGGAACCGCCCTGGACGACGCCCCATTCCACCAGGTTGATATATGCCGCCCGCATAAGTCCCAATGGGTCCAGGCCAAAGTGGTCATAGAAGCGGCGGTCCTCGATCGCCAGGACAGCCCGGGGCAAGTGCGGCGGCATCTGCGCGACGCTCAACGGCTCGCCATAGACCTCGCCGAAGGCCGCCAGGGGCCGGTCGGTGACATCCACCACCTGCACACTGGGCCGACGACCGGTATCGGCAATGCGGCTGACATCAGGCAGGTCATAGGCGTAATAAAGCAGGATTCCGCCCAGGATCAGGATGCCCCAGACAGCCGCGACCCCCACGGCTGTCGCGGCCAGCTTCAGCCAACCCAGACGCTTTCCGGAAGCTGCAGCCGTGCGTCCACCACCGCGCCGACCACCATTGCCGCGCCGGCCTCCGCCCCCCTGTCGGCCGCCCGTACCGCGACCGCCCGTACCACGGCCACCGCCCTGGGTGGTTTGTTTGGCGCCCGCCTTGGCCCCTGTGGACCGGGAGCTGCCGGACTTCGGCGCCGCCTTGCGCGCACCGGCACTCTTGCCGCCGCGCTGCGCCTGCGACCGGCGCTCGCCCTTCACTTCCCTGCCCGATTCGGAAGAGGTCCCGCGTTTCGTCATGAATCCTCTTTAAGACAGATTCCCGGGCAAGGCCAGAAAGGCCTTAAGGCAACTTCGTGGCAATCCGCTGTCCGGCTGTGCCCTTGCGTACTTCGATCCGAGCCCGTGCGGCCTCAGATGTCCAGGTTGGCGACCTGCAGGGCATTGGTCTGGATGAAGTCGCGGCGCGGCTCCACCTCGTCCCCCATCAGCGTCTCGAAGATCAGGCCGGCATCCTCGGCGTGCGCCACCTTCACCTTCAGCAGCGAGCGCACCTCGGGGTCCAGCGTGGTTTCCCAAAGCTGGTTCGGGTTCATCTCGCCCAGGCCCTTGTAGCGGGCCACGGAAACGCCCTTCTTGCCCCAGGCCAGAACGGCGTCGGCCAGGGAAACCGGGCCATAGACCTTCTGCTCCTGGTCCTTGCCGGTCAGCACGCCGGGGGTCTTGTAGACCTCCCACAGCTCCTCGCGCATGCCCTTCAGCTGCCGCCCTTCGCTGGAGGCCACCAGGGTCGCGTCCAGGTGGCGCTTTTCCGGCACGCCGCGCAGCACACGGGTGAAGACCAGGCCGCCGAAGCGGTCGCTCTCGCCGGTCCAGCCGCGCTCGTGTTCGGGCGCCAGGGTGTCCAGGCGCTCGGCGACGGTGGCGGCGATCTCGTTGGCCTTGTCCTCGTCGTCCAGGATCTCGGGGTCGAGTGCACCGGCAATAGCCGCCTGCTCGATCACTTCATAGGAGCCCACCTTGTAGACCATGGTCTCGATCTGGTGACGCGCCTTGACCGCGCGGCGCACCAGGCGAGCCAGGTCCTCGCTGGCCAGCTGTGTGCCGTCGGCCAGGACCAGAGCCGTATGATTGAGAGCGTTCTGGATCAGGTACTCCTCCATCTCGCGGTCGCCCTTCAGGTAGGTCATGGACTCCCCGCGCTTGGCGCGAAAGAGTGGCGGCTGGGCGATATAGAGGTGACCTCCGTCCACCAGTTCGCGCATCTGGCGGAAGAAGAAGGTCAGCAACAGCGTTCGGATATGGCTGCCGTCCACGTCGGCGTCAGTCATGATGACGATCTTGTGATAGCGCAGCTTGTCCAGGTTGAACTCCTCCGGCCCGATGCCGGTGCCCAGGGCTGTGATCAGGGTGCCGATCTCCTGGCTGCCCAGCATCTTGTCGAAGCGTGCGCGCTCCACGTTCAGGATCTTGCCGCGCAGGGGCAGGATCGCCTGGAATTTGCGGTCGCGGCCCTGCTTGGCCGAACCACCGGCGGAATCGCCCTCGACGATGAACAGTTCGGACTTGGTGGGGTCCCGCTCCTGGCAGTCGGCCAGCTTGCCGGGCAGCGAGGCCACGTCCAGCACGCCCTTGCGCCGCGTCAGCTCGCGCGCCTTGCGCGCCGCCTCGCGGGCGGAGGCGGCCTCGACCACCTTGGTGACGATCTTCTTGGCCTCGTTGGGATGCTCCTCGAAGAACTGCTGTAGCTTGTCGTTGACCACGGACTCGACCACCGGACGCACTTCGGACGAGACCAGCTTGTCCTTGGTCTGGCTGGAGAACTTGGGGTCGGGCACCTTCACCGACAGCACGCAGGTCAGCCCCTCGCGCGCGTCGTCGCCGGTCAGGCTGACCTTCTCCTTCTTCAGTATGCCCGACTCGTTGGCATAGGCATTGATCTGGCGGGTCAAGCCGGCGCGCAGGCCGGCCATGTGGGTGCCGCCGTCACGCTGGGGGATGTTGTTGGTGAAGCACAGAGTGGTTTCGTGATAGCTGTCGTTCCACTGCATCGCCAGCTCGACGGTGATCGCCTCGCGCTCCACGCTCATGTGGATCGGCTTTTCCAGCAGGGAATGCCGATTGCGGTCCAGGTAGTGGACAAAGGCCTCGACCCCGCCGTCATAGTGCAGGTCCACCTCGACCGGTTCGGGGTGGCGCTTGTCCACCAGCTTGATGTGCACACCCGAGTTCAGGAAGGCCAGCTCGCGCAGGCGATGCTCCAGGGCGCCGAAGTCGTATTCCGTCTGGGTGAAGGTCTGGGTCGAGGGCAGGAAGTCGATCTGGGTTCCGCGCTTGCCGTTGGCCGGCCCGACGACCGTCAGCGGCTCCACCGTCTCGCCGTGCTCGAAGCGCACGTAGTGTTCCTTGTCGTCGCGCCAGATGCGCAGCTCCAGCCATTCGCTGAGCGCGTTCACCACCGAAACGCCGACACCGTGCAGGCCGCCGGAGACCTTGTAGGAGTTCTGGTCGAACTTCCCGCCGGCATGCAGCTGGGTCATGATGACCTCGGCCGCCGAAATGCCTTCCTCGGCGTGGATGTCCACCGGCACGCCACGGCCGTTGTCGTTGACCGTCACCGAGCCGTCACCATTCAGCTGCACCAGCACCAGGTCGCAATAGCCGGCCAGGGCCTCGTCGATGGCGTTGTCCACCACCTCGTAGACCATGTGATGCAGGCCGGAGCCGTCATCGGTATCGCCGATGTACATCCCCGGCCGCTTGCGCACGGCTTCCAGTCCGCGCAGAACCTTGATGGATTCTGCGCCGTAGTCGCCATTCGGATCGGCGGCGGGATCGCCATTGGGATCGGCGGCCTCGGGGGTTTCGTTCACATCGGATGTGGCCATGATCAAGTCTTCTTTGCCTCTGATGAAATAACTCCGCGACTCATGCCTCGCGCAACACGAGACCCTCGCGCAGATGAAAGCGCTGGGCCTCCTGGCCCAGTGCCGAAAAGAGGGCACTGTCCGTGCCGCTCATCCAGGCCTGGACCCCCAGGTCCAGGATGCTGTCGTACAAGGCCGCGCGCAGACCCGCATCCAGGTGTGCCGCCACCTCGTCCAGCAGCAGCAACGGCCCGGCGCCGCGTTCCAGCGCCAGCAGCCGCGTGTGGGCCATGACCAGCGAGAGCAGAAGCGCCTTCTGTTCGCCCGTCGAGCAGAAAGCCGCCGGCATGTCACGCTCCAGGTCGCTGGCCGCCAAGTCACTTCGATGGGCCCCGCAAGCGGCCCCACCGGTCTCGGCATCCTGCGCGCGGCAGTCCGCCAGGCGCTGCAGCAGGCGTTCCTCGACCTGAACGGCCGGCGATTCATCCATCCAGCTCTCGGCGTCGCCCACCAACGCCAGGCCCACGGCCGGAAAGGCCCCGTGTGTTTCCTTGCAGGCCGCCGCCAACCGCGAGACCAGCGAACGGCGCGCCGCGGCAATGGCCACGGCCTTCTCCGCCATGGTGCGCTCCAGCCCGCCAAGCCAGTTCGGATCGCCCTGCTGCGCGCGCAGCAGACGGGCGCGCTCGCGCATGGCATGTTCATAGGCCGCGATCCGGCCGGCATGGGCCGGGTCGAACCCATAGACCAGGCGATCCAGGAAACGCCGCCGCGAAGAAGGCGACTCCTGGAAGATCCGGTCCATGTGCGGCGCCACCCAGACGGCCGAGACGACCTCGCCCAGCGCCTGCTGGCTGGAGACGAATTCGCCGTCCAGCTTCAGCAACCGGCGCTCGCGTCCCGTTTCGTTCGCCGGGTCCAGCCCGGTACCCAGATCGCGTGGCCCCTGCGGTGTGTTGACCCGCGCCGACACGGCCCAGGCCCCGTCATGCGCGGGACTGTTGCCCGGCTGCCGGCGCGTCAGGTCGCCCAGACGGGCCCGGCGCAGACCACGCCCGGGGGCCAGCAGAGAGATGGCTTCCAGCAGGTTGGTCTTGCCACTGCCGTTTGCTCCCAGCAGGACCACAGGACGCGCATCACAGCGCAACTCGCTCTGCGCGAAATTGCGAAAGCCGATAACCGTCAGGCGCTCCAGCCAGAGCGCCTGGCTGCCTGCCGCCCCCTGCCCTGTCTGCCCAGTGCCTGTCTGCCCGGGGCCTGTCCGTTGGGGGCCTGTCCGTTCGGGCCGTTCGCTCTGACTGTGAATTGCCGGGTTTCCCATTATCCAAGAGCCGTTACGGACGCTGTTGCGCCGCCGCCATAGCCAGAACCGGGGCCAGAACCGGGGCCAGAACCGGGGCCATAGCTGGAACCGGTGTCATGCCTCAGACCCGCATCGGCATCAGCACGTAGAGCGCGCTGGTGTCGGCCACATCCCGCACGATCGTCGGAGAGGAGGAATCGGCGAGCATGAACTCGGCGCCCTCGCCCTCGATCTGGTGGGCGATGTCCAGCAGATACTTGGAGTTGAAGCCGATCTCGATGGGCGGGCCGTCATACTGGATGACCACTTCCTCCTCGGCACTGCCGGCCTCGGGACTGGTGGCCGACAGCGTCAGTGAACCGTCCCCCAGGGACATCTTCACCGCGCGACTCTTCTCCGTGGAGATGGTGGACACGCGGTCCACGGCCGAGGCGAAGACCTTGCAGTCCACCGACATGGTCTTGTCATTGCCGCTGGGGATCACGCGCTCGTAATCCGGGAAGGTCCCGTCAATCAGCTTCGAGGTCAGCGTGGTATTGCCGAAGGTGAAGCGCACGCGGGTATCCGACAGCGCAACCTCGATACCGTCGTCGACTTCGTCAATCAGCTTGCGCAGCTCGTTCACCGTCTTGCGCGGCACGATCACGCCCGGCATGCCGGAGGCCCCTTCGGGCAGCGGCATCTCGAAGCGGGCCAAACGATGGCCGTCAGTGGCCACGGCGCGCAGGACCTGAAGGTCGCCGCTGCTGGCGGCATGGACATAGATACCGTTCAGGTAATAGCGCGTCTCTTCGGTGGAGATGGCAAAGCGCGTGCGGTCGATCAGGCTCTTGGCCTCGCCGCCCTGGAGCGTGAAGACGTTGGGCAGGTCCGTCGGTCCGACGGCCGGAAAGTCCTCGCGCGGCAGGGTCGACAACGTGAAGTTGGAGCGCCCGGCACGCAGGCGCAATTGCCCACCGTCGCCGGCCACGCTCAACTCGACCTCGCTACCGTCGGGCAGCTTGCGCACAATGTCATAGAGCGTGTGGGCCGAGACCGTGGTGGCGCCGGCTTCCTCTATGCTGGCGGCCGTGTGCTCGACGATGGTCAGATCCATGTCCGTGGCCGTCAGGCCCAGGCGGCCCTCCTGTGCTTCCATCAGGACGTTGGAGAGGATCGGTATGGTGTTCCGCCGCTCGACGACAGACTGCACGTGGGCCAGCGAGCGAAGGAGGGCTGCGCGTTCAATTGTCAGCTTCATAGCGTCTCTGAATGACTAAACCATTGGAAATACGGACAAAGCACCCGGGAAGGACCTGGCTCGGCGCCCGTTTGCGTTAAGAATCTCTGAAAAGGGTGCAAAGACCCCCTTCTCATGCGGTCGCACTATAACACAGATGACCGATTCCGTAAGGAATTTCCCTGTCTTATTGTTCATTGGCACCCTGCTTGGCACGCTCCCAAGTCCAGGGTGAAACAGATCATGCAAAACGGGAGAAACAGCATGCACCTCGAAGGCTCCTGTCACTGCGGTTCCGTCACCTTCCAGGTGGAGTCGCCACACCCCTATCCCTACCAGCGCTGCTATTGCTCGATCTGCCGCAAGACGGCTGGAGGCGGTGGCTATACCATCAACATCGGGGCTCTAGCCGAGACGCTGCAGGTCCAGGGCAGCGCGCACAAACGCATCTACCATGCCCGCATCGATGGGCAAGAAAGCCCGGGCGAGCGCCACTTCTGCGGCACCTGCGCCAGCACGCTCTGGGTCTACGACCCGCAGTGGCCGGAACTGGTTCATCCCTTTGCCTCGGCCATCGATACGGAACTGCCGGTGCCGCCGGAGCGCGTGCACCTGCTGCTCGACAGCAAGGCCTCCTGGGTCGAACCCGACGTGCGGGAGAATGACAAGTGCTTCGAAGGCTATCCCGAGGAAAGCCTGGCCGCCTGGCACGAACGCCTGGGGCTGGTGCGCTGAAACAAAGGACGTGGTTTTAAAAGAGGGCGTGGCCTGTGCGGGCCGTCAGCCTTCCAGCATGCGGCGCAGCATGTCCACGTCCTCGGCAAAGCCGTTGTCCGTGGCCTTCAGCTCCTCGACCTTGCGCACGGCATGCATGACGGTGGTGTGGTCGCGCCCGCCGAACTTGCGCCCGATCTCGGGCAGCGAACGGGCCGTCATCTGCTTTGCCAGGTACATGGCCACCTGGCGCGGCCGGGCCACGGCCCGGGCGCGGCGGGCCGACGACATGTCGGACACGCGCACATTGTAATGCTCGGCCACGCGCTTCTGGATTTCCTCGATGGTGACCCTCCGATCGCTGGCACGCAGCAGGTCCTGCAGCAGTTCCTGGGTGGTTTCCAGCGTGACCGGCCGCCCCACCAGGGTGGCATGGGCGGCAATGCGGTTCAGGGCGCCTTCCAGCTCGCGTACGTTGGACGAGATCTTGTGCGCCAGGAACTCCAGGACCTTTGGCGGAATGGGCGCGTTCAACTGCTCGGCCTTGGATTGCAGAATGCCCAGGCGCAGTTCGTAGGTGGTGGGGTGGATGTCGGCCACCAGGCCCCAGCCCAGGCGCGAGCGCATGCGCTCCTCGACACCCTCCAGGTCCGACGGCGATTTGTCGGCCGAGATGATCAGCTGGCGGTTGTTGTCCACCAGGGTGTTGAAGGTGTGGAAGAATTCCTCCTGCGTGGCCTCGCGCCCGCCGATGAACTGGACGTCGTCGATCATCAGCACGTCCACAGAGCGGAACTGCTCCTTGAAGGCCATGGTGTCCTTGGTGCGCAGGGCGCGCACGAACTGGTACATGAACTTCTCGGCCGACAGGTAGATCACGCGTTTCGACGGGGCGCGTGTGCGGATATGCCAGGCAATCGCATGCATCAGGTGGGTCTTGCCCAGGCCGACGCCGCCATAGAGGAACAGCGGGTTGAAGGGCACGCCATCGGCCTCGGCCACGCGCTGGGCGGCGGCATAGGCCAGTTCGTTCGGCTTGCCGACCACGAAGTTGTCGAAGGTAAAGCGCGGGTCCAGCGGCGCCGAGATGTCACGGCAGCGCTCGGCCTCGTCGTCGGTCGAAGAATGCAGGGTAGTCTCGGAAGACTGTGCGCCCGCATTGGCGGACCCCGCTGCGGACTCGGCCACCGCCGAATCCGAACCTGCGCCATTGGCGCCTGAAGAGGTCTCTTCACTCTCGCTCGCAGGACGCGGTGCCTTTTCCGGCGCTTCGGGCCGGGCCGGCGGCTGGACCACGATCTCCACATGACGAACCTGGGCGAATTCCTCCATCCACAGGCCGCGCAGGCGGTCGGCATAGTTGCTGTTGACCCAATCGCGCATGAAGCGCGAAGGCACGGACATGCGCACCACGCCGTCCTTGAGGCTGACCAGCGTCAGGGGCTTCAACCAGCTCTTGAAAGCCGCCTCACCCACATCGGACCGAAGGCGCCCGCGCACGCGTGCCCACTGTTCGGAATAATCGTCAGCTGCAAGCCCGGTTTCGCCTGTAACGGCTTCCTCCTGAAGCCGTTGGGTCCCCTGCTTCGCCTCCAGACCTGCGCTCATCTGCACCTCGTTTCTCCCTGCGGCCACGTAACTGTCATTTCGACCAGTCGCCCCCAAAACTTAAAAACCAGGCTCCAAACACGCTACTACGGCACCTGACGAAAATCTTTCCCGCCCCCTACCTGGACAGCTTGCGCATAGATGGTTTGGCTTTGATATACTTTACTTAACAAAATCAAAGTCAATACTTAGGATTCAAAAAGAACTCCCAAGTTTCATTACCATGACATTGATATTTAGTTTCTGGAGCACCGTCTTTACTGAGTGCCCCGTGAATGGATTGGACACTCTACAGATGGACGTGAAGGGAGGCAACGAGACCGTTTGCAGAACATTCTCCATCGGCTGAGACGATCTCTCAGGAGCAGGGGACAAGGCTGTCATATTCCCGAAAGAATCCTGTAACCGAGTCGCGAAAAAAATTTTGGGTATGATCTGCACCATCAGCAGTCGCAAGAGCCAGTCCTGCGACACACGAATAGCAGGCATGCAAAAAAGTGCCCGCAAGATTGCGGGCACCTCTTTTCCTGCAGGGCGCCCCGAAGGGCGCAGCCGTGCGGCTTTAGTCGATCCGCTTGATACGCGAAGACAGGCGGGAAATCTTGCGCGCCGCCGCGTTGCGGTGAATGACGCCCTTGGTCACGCCCCGATGAATCTCGGGCTGCGCCTGCTTGAAGGCATCTGCGGCAGCCTGCTTGTCACCGCTATGAATCGCCGTTTCCACACGCTTGATGTAGGTGCGGATGCGGCTCATGCGGTCCCCGTTGATCTGGGCGCGGCGTGTATTTCTGCGGATCCGCTTGAGAGCGGACTTGTGATTGGCCATGAATGGACCCGTCTCTGCTAGAGTGTGCCTTGAGAGGTCGCGGTTATAGACGCCTCTCCAGTGAGCGTCAAGGCGAGAAAAAGCCTGACGAAATTCCCAGACTACTGCGCCGCTTTACCGGTTCTTCCAGTCCGGCTTGCGTTTCTCGGTGAAGGCATCCATGCCCTCGCTGCGATCCTCCAGGGCGAAGGTGCTGTGGAAAGCCCGGCGCTCGAAACGCACCCCCTCGCTGAGGGTGGTTTCATAGGCGACATTGACGGCCTCCTTGGCGGTGGCCACGACAGGCTGGGACAGGCCGGCGATCTTCCGCGCCACCTTCAGGGTTTCCTCCATCAGGTCATCGGCCGGCACGACCTTTGCCACCAGACCGGCCTGCAGCGCGGTCTGCGCATCGATCTTGTCGCCCGTCAGACACATGTACATGGCCAGGGACTTGCCCACCGAGCGGGTCAGACGCTGGGTGCCGCCGGCACCGGGAATCACGCCGATCTGCACTTCCGGCTGGCCGAACTGGGCCGTGTCGGCGGCAATGATCATGTCGCACATCAGGGCGAACTCGCAGCCGCCGCCCAGCGCGAAACCGGCCACGGCCGCGATCACCGGCTTGCGGCAACGGGTGATGACTTCCCAGTCGTCGGTGATGAAATCCTCGCGCTGCACATCGGCAAAGGACTTCTCCGCCATCTCCTTGATGTCGGCGCCGGCGGCGAAGGCCTTCTCGGAGCCGGTCAGGATCATGCAGCCCACGCTGTCATCCGCCTCGAAGGCCAGGAGTGCCCGGCCCACCTCCTCGACCATGGCGGAATTCAGGGCGTTGTAGGCCTTGGGCCGGTTCAGGCGGATGATGCCCACGGCACCATCGGTTTCGACCTGGATGTTCTCGTACGTGGTTGCGGAGGCGGGCATGCCTATCTCCCTTGCTTGAAAGAGTGTGGCTTCATGTTGCGTTGCGGGATTGAGGCCATACGGCCCGCTCCTGTCAAGGCACGAAGCATGGGTCTAGCGCTGATGCCGCGGACAGTAGAAAGTCGAGCGCCCCGCTTGCACGATCCGGCGGACAAGTGCGCCCTGCCCGCTTTCCGCGCACTTACGGCAGGCCTGTCCGTCCCGGCCATAGACGCCCCACTGGTGCTGGAAGTAACCCAGCTCGCCACTGGCCTGGACATAGTCACGCAGCGAACTGCCGCCGGCCAGGATGGCCCGTTCCAGCACAGCACGCACCGCCCGGGCCAGGCGTTCGGCACGCTGGCCCTGGACGCTGTAGGCCTGGCGACGGGGCGATATGCCGGCCTCATAGAGGGCCTCGGAGACATAGATGTTGCCCAGGCCGGCCACCACCTTCTGGTCCAGCAGGGCCGCCTTGATGGGTGTGCGCCGCCCCTTCAAGGCGGCCGCCAGGGCCGGACCATTGAAACTGTTACCCAGCGGCTCAGGCCCCAGGCCGGCCAGCAGCCGATGGGATTCCAGCGCCCCCGCCGGCACCAGGTCCATGATCCCGAAGCGCCGGGCATCGTTGAAACGCAGCTGCAGGCCGGTCTCGGTCTCGAGGATCACGTGGTCGTGCGGCGCAAAGGGCAGATCAAGATCGGCGACCAGGGTCATGCGCCCCGACATGCCCAGATGGCACAGCAAAACCTCGTCCCCGTCGGTATGGGCCAGAAGGTACTTGGCGCGCCGCTCCAGCCGTTCGACAGTACGGCCCTCAAGGCGCGCGGCGAAATTCTCGGGAAACGGAAAACGCAGGTCCGGCCGGCGCTGGATGACTCGCACGAGACGATGGCCTTCCAATGCGTTCAGCAGGCCCCGACGAACCGTTTCCACCTCGGGAAGCTCGGGCATCGATCCTCGGATTGCATGTACAGAAAGTTCAATTCTCACCGTAGCCTAAAAGGACCACAAAGGCTATGTTCCGCAGCATGTCATCAAGATCCTCCGAAACACCGTCTGCGAACCAGACCCATTTCGGGTTCCGCAGCGTCAGCGAAAGCGAGAAGACACCCCTGGTTCATGGGGTCTTCCGCAACGTGGCCGACAACTACGACCTGATGAACGACCTTATGTCGGGGGGCATCCATCGTCTGTGGAAGGCGGCCATGGTCGACTGGTTGCGCCCGCGGCCAGGCTGGCAGGTCCTGGATGTGGCCGGCGGCACGGGGGATATCGCCTTCCGGGTCCAGGATCGCATCGGCGAAGCGGGCACGGTCCACGTCTGTGACCTGACCTGGGACATGCTGTCGGTGGGCCGCGACCGCGCCATCGACCAGGGGCGCCTGCACGGCCTCGACTGGATCTGCGGCAATGCCGAGACCCTACCCCTGGCGGACCGCTCCGTGGATGCCTATACCATCGCCTTCGGTCTGAGGAATGTCACCCGCATGGACAAGGCCCTGGCCGAAGCACGGCGCGTGCTGAAACCCGGCGGGCGCTTCCTCTGCCTGGAGTTCAGCCATGTGGTGCTGCCGCTGCTGGACCGGCTCTACGACCTCTACTCCTTCCGGCTGCTGCCGGCGCTTGGGGGAATGGTGGCGGGAGATCGCGACTCCTACCAGTACCTGGTGGAGTCCATACGCCGCTTCCCCGCCCAGGAGGATCTGGTCCAGCGCATTGCGGCCAACGGCCTGGAGCAGGTTCGCTACCGCAACCTCTCGGGCGGGATCGCCGCCCTGCATTCAGCCTGGCGCCTGTAAGGACAAAGGGTTTCATGCGCACGTTGCTGTCCTTCCCTTTCCGGCTCCTGCATATCCTGCGGGTCCTGATGCGCCATGACGCGCTGGCCGTGGCGGATGCCATGGGACTCTACCCAGCCCTCATCAAACCCCTGAGGCGCTTCAGCCGGCGCGAGGCCGAGGGACGGAACGGCCAGAAGCTGACCCGAGCACTGGGCGAGCTGGGCCCCAGCTTCATCAAACTGGGGCAGTTCCTGGCCACCCGCGCCGACCTGGTGGGTGAGGACGTGGCCGGCGACCTGGCCGAGCTCCAGGATCGCCTGCCTCCCTTCTCGTTCGAGGAGGCGCGCCGCCTGATCGAAAGCGAACTTGGCCAGCCACTGGAAGAGCTGTTCGAGGAGTTCAATCGCACCCCGGTGTCCGCCGCCTCGATCGCACAGGTCCACTTCGCAACCACGCGGCCCAGCGACGAGGAGATCTCCGCCGCGCAAAGCGAGGCTTACAGCTTCGACGAGGCGGAGACACAGGCACCTGAAGTCGCGGCGCGCGAGGTGGCCGTGAAGATCCTGCGCCCTGGTATCGAGCGTGCCTTCGATCGCGACTTGCGGCTGTTCTACCTGATCGCCCGCATGATCGAGCGCAGCCAGCCGGCACTCAGGCGCTTCCGCCCCGTGGCGGTGGTGGAGCTGTTCGAGAACACCGTGCGCCTGGAGATGGACTTCCGCATGGAGGCCGCCGCGGCGTCGGAACTGGCCGACAACTTCGCCGACGATCCCGACTACGAGGTTCCGGAGATAGACTGGGAACGCACGGCCCAGCGCGTACTGACCCAGACTCGTCTGACCGGTATCCGGCTGGACGACCGGCAGGCCCTGATCGAAGCGGGACACGACCTGACCGAAGTCCTGCGCAAGGCCTCGGCCATCTTTTTCAACCAGGTCTTCCGCGACGGCTTCTTCCACGGCGACCAGCATCCGGGCAACATGTTCGTCACCGAACGCGGCACCATTGCCGCGGTGGACTTCGGCATCATGGGACGCCTGGACCGCAGGACCCGCTATTTCCTGGCCGACATGCTGCTGGCCACGCTGGCACGCGATTACCGACGCCTGGCCGAGGTGCAGATGGAAGCCGGCTACCTGCCCTCCGACCAGGCGGTGGACACCTACGCCCAGGCCCTGCGCGCCGTCTGCGAGCCGATCTTCGGACGTCCGCTCAACCGCATCTCCTTCGCCCGCCTGCTGGGCCAACTCTTCAAGCTGACCGAGACCTTCAACCTGTCGGTCCAGCCACAGCTGGTCCTGCTGCAGAAGAACATGCTGATGGCCGAGGGTGTCAGCCGCCGGCTGGACCCGGCCCTGAACATCTGGCTCTTGGCCGAACCGCTGATCGTGCGCTGGATGCAGGAAAACCGCGGGGTGAAAGCCCGTCTGAAGCATTCCGGCGAGGCCGTGGCCGGTGCACTGGAACGCCTGCCCGACACGCTGCTGTCCATGGAGCGGACGCTCCACGACCTGTCGGACAACGGCCTGCGCCTGCACAGCGACACGGCGGAACGCATGGCCGGCCGCCGCCGCATGGGTTGGGCCCTGCCAATTGGCAGCCTGGCGCTGCTGCTGGCGCTGGCGGCCCTGCTGATTGATTGAGCCATTGAATGAACCGCCCAACAGATCGAGAGGGCTGACGTGACATCCCCCCGCGACATCCTGAAACCGGTCCTGGTGCCCATCCATTCGGCGGGCTATCCCTTCATAGCCGGTTTTGCCGCCGCCACCCTGCTGCTGGGACTGCTGTGGGCCCCGCTGCTGATCCCCGGGGGGCTACTGACCGCCTGGTGCATCTATTTCTTCCGTGACCCGCCACGTGTGACACCCCAGCGCGCAGGACTGGTGATCTCGCCCGCCGACGGCATCGTGCTGCCCCATGTCCAGGCGGCTCCGCCGCCGGAACTGGGTCTGGGCGAGGCAGCGCGCACACGCATCAGCATCTTCATGAATGTCTTCGACGTGCATGTGAACCGCAATCCTGTCAGCGGCCGCCTGCGCCACCTGGCCTATCACAAGGGGCGTTTCCTCAATGCGTCGCTGGACAAGGCCAGTGACGAGAACGAACGCAATGCGCTGTGCATCGAACTGCCGGACGGACGCGACATTGTCGTGGTTCAGATTGCCGGACTGGTCGCACGGCGCATCTTGTGCGACCTGCGCGAAGGGCATAGCCTGAACCAGGGTGAACGCTTCGGCATGATCCGTTTCGGCAGCCGCCTGGATGTCTACCTGCCCGAGGGCGTGGGCCCTCTGGTCAGTCCGGGACAGCGCATGATCGCCGGCGAAAGCGTCCTGGCCGACCTGATGCCCGAAAGCTACAGCCAGGAAGCCCGGGAAGGGCGTTCCGGAGAGAGTACTTGATGCTGAATCGCCGCAGGAACCGCCGCAAACAGCGCCGCCCCCAGAGCGCATCGCTGGGACGGCTTGTCCCCAATGCCCTGACCGTGGCGGCGCTCTCCTCGGGCCTGACGGCCGTGCGCTTCGCCTACGAGGGAAGCTGGAACGCCGCCATCGTCGCCATCCTGGTGGCCGCCATCCTGGACGGCCTGGACGGCCGCATGGCCCGCCTGCTGCGGGCCACCAGCGATTTCGGCGCCGAACTGGACTCCCTGTCGGACGTCATCGCCTTCGGCGTGGCGCCGGCCATGATCCTCTATTTCTGGTCCCTGGACGGTCCGGGCAGTGCGGCCTGGGTCGTGGCCCTGTTCTATGTTGTCTGCGTCGCCCTGCGCCTCGCCCGCTACAACACGGACCAGGACAAACCCAGCTATGCCTACAACTACTTCACCGGTATCCCCTCGCCGGCTGGCGCCATAGTGGTGCTGCTGCCGCTCGTGATCAGCCGCGAGATCGGCAACGACCTGGCGGGAGATCCGCTGTTCGTATCCGGCTGGATGGCCCTGATCGGTATCCTTATGGTCACGCGCATCCCGACCTTCGCCGTACGCAGCCAACGCATCCCCAACCGCTACGTCCTGCCGCTGCTGGCTGCGGTCGGACTGATCACCGCCGGTCTGGCCGAGCGTCCCTGGTGGACCATAACGCTGGGCAGCGTCGTCTATCTCGCCAGCATTCCGCTGTCTTACAGGTCCTTCAAGCGCCTGGAAGCCAAGGTGGCGCTGGCCGAGGAAGAGAGTACCGAGCCCTCGCAACAGCCTGCTGCCGAAGGCGCGGTCCCGCTACACAAGCACAAGTGATCGACTAACGGCTCTGCAGCGCCACCCCCAGCTCAATCAGTCTGCAAAGAGGGCTTCACGAAAAAGGCCCGGATGCGAACATCCGGGCCTTTTCGTCTCATGCTGTTCCCATGCGGCTATTCGCGCATGATCCCCAGAATGCTGAGGATGTAGATGAACAGGGTCACGAAGGAGCCATAGAGCATGAAGGCTCCGAAAATGGCCTTGCGCATGGTGATGTCGGCACCATCGTTCTCCTGGTACATGTTCTTGATCATCTGGGTTTCGTAGGCGGTCAGGCCGGCGAAGACCAGGACCACCAGGACCGACAGGCCAAGCTGGAACATGCCGCTCTGGAAGAAGAAGGCATTGGCCAGCAGGGCGATCAGCAGGCCGATGGTGGCCATCGCCAGGAACGCGCCGATCGGGCCGAGATTGCGCTTCGTGGTATAGCCATAGAGGCTTAGCCCCGCGAAGGCACCGGCCGTGATGAAGAAGGCGCGCGCGATCATCATCGGGTCAATGGCTGCATAGGCCGCCATCATCGGGCCCAGCAAGGCACCCCAGAGCGCGGCATAAACCCAGAAACAGGCCTGGGCCGCCCCGATGGACTTGGACATCATGATCTTCGGCGCAAAGAAGCCGAGACCCAAGATGCCGATGAAGAACAGCCAGAACGAGGATGCCACGGCCTGAACCAGGGCCGGGTTCATGGCGACGATCATCGCGATCGCGCCCGTGAAGGCGATCCCCAGTGACATGTAGTTGTAGACGCGCAGCATGTACTGGCGCAGGCCGGCATCAATCTGTTCCGCCGTTTGCGCCCGGCTCTGCGCGCCGGTCATATAATTGCGATCTGGACCGAGGGCCATCTCACTCCTCTCTTTCGAAATGCTGTGTTCGACTGCAATAGATATGAGGCATTCTTTCATGCAAATCAATCGAATCCGGAAGCGTAAGCCCTGCAAAAAGTGCAGGGATCGCGCAAACTTGCCCCAATTTCATCATAATTCCCCGCCTCTGCCGGGAAAATATGACTTCAACCCCCAACCGCTCAGAAGCGAAAGCCGATGCGCAGGTTGTTGCTGTCCTCGAACGATCGGATTCGCAACCTCTCCTATCCTGCTTCGCAAAGGTGCGGGGTCGCAAACAGGTGTGCCGTGACAAGACCCTTCATGGGCGGGATAGTTTCCTGCACCAAAGCAAGAAAACGGGATGGACTCGAGATGGATCTGAGATTGAACGGCAAACGTGCCCTGGTTACAGGTGCAAGCTCCGGTATTGGTGCGGGAATCGCCAAGGTTCTGGCCCAAGAGGGCGCGCACCTCGTCATGACCGCCACCAATCGGGATCGTCTGGAAGGCGTGGCCCAGGAGATCGTGTCCGCCGGGCAGGAGAAACCGACCCTTGTCACGGCAGACATCACCGAAGCACAGGCCGTGAAAGACCTAGCCGAAAAGGCGAAGAACGCCCTGGACGGCATAGATATCCTGGTGAACACCGCCGGCAGCTCGCGGCCCACCGACACGCAGGCCGACGACACCTTCTGGGAGGAAGCCTTCGAGTTGAACTTCTCGTCCGCCCGCCGACTGACACAGGCCCTGCTGCCCGACATGCGCAAGCGGCAATGGGGACGCATCATCAATATCAGCGGTACCATGGAACCGCGCAGCCTGAATGCGGCAAGTGCCGCCAAGGCGGCGCTGCATGTCTGGGCCAAGGGATTGTCCTGCGATGTGGCCGCCAAAGGCGTGACCGTGAACTGCGTGGCGCCCGGGCGCATCAACAGCGCCCAGATCCGGGACCGGCTGCACCCCACCGAGGAAAGCCGCCAGGAGTTCATCGCTCGCAACATACCGGCCGGCACCTTTGGCGAGCCTGAGGACATGGGTTACATGACGGCCTTCCTGGCCTCACCGCTGGCCTGGTACATTACCGGGGCGGTCATACCCGTGGACGGGGGCATGCACTACTTCTCACACTGAACGACACGGCTGGGGACAAGCCCAGGGCTCAATAGGGCTGGCCATCCTTGTGCGTGAATTGCCAGGCCCCGTCCGTCCCAAGGACCGCCTGCAGGTCGTCCTGGGGATAGCTGACCGCGTCACCGCTGCTGCGATCCCCAACCTCCAGGAAGACGGCATCCTGGTCCGTACGATTGACCAGGTGATGAGCCTGACCGCCAGCGGGAAAACCCGCACACATGCCTGGCGACAATGGGACCTCCGCCTCCTCGGTAATCAGCGTCGGCGCGCCTTCCAGGATATAGACGAACTCGTCCTGTCGGCTGTGACGGTGCAGCAGGGCCGATTCCCCACCAGGTGCCAGTCGGGTGAGGTTCACACCGAAACTGCTCAGCCCGAAACGCGTGCCCAGTGGCCGCTTTTCACGCTTCGCCATGCGACTGAAGAAGGGTTCGGGATAGTTGGAGGGTTTGCTGCGCTTCTCGGCCTCCTGGGCTCTGAAGGCCACCGGCGCCGCGCGCGTTGGTTCGTTCATGGCCTTGCCTCCTTTCCCGGTTTCGCTGGTTATCCGGCCATGCAAACAGAGCGGTCGGGGTGTGTCGAGATCACCCGCAAGGGTGTTCTCGACACACGAAGCCCCGCTACAGCTTTTCGACGTCCGGGGGTGCGCCGACTTTCACATGCGATACATCCTCGCTCATCAGCCCGCGCGCCAGGGCAAAGATCATGGCGAAGACCAACACGAAGATGGGAAGGCCGATGACCGTAATGACCTGCTGCAAGGCCTCCAGTCCGACCGAACCCGCCAGCACGATCAGCATCGCTGCGACCGCGCCTTCGGCCACACCCCAGAACACCCGCTGGCGCACCGGTCCAGAATCGGCATCCCCGGTACAGAGCATATCGACGACCAGGGAGGCCGAATCCGAAGAGGTGGCGAAGAAAATGGCCACGATGACGATGGCCAGGCCCTGGATCAGGGTTGTCGCCGGGAAATGCTCGAAGAAGGCGAACATGGCCAGTGGCACGCTTTCGGCAACGGCCGCCGATAGCTGTCCGGCCTGATCGCCCATGGCTTCACGGGCTGTCGAGCCGATACCATCGATCTCCATGGCCGACCAGCCGAAGATCGCAAACCAGACCAGGGTAAAGAGCGAGGGCGCAAAGAGCACGCCCAGGACGAATTCCCGGATCTGGCGTCCCTTGGAGATGCGGGCGACGAAGATGCCGATGAAGGGCGACCAGGTGACGGTCCAGGTCCAGTAGAAGACGGTCCAACTGCCCTGCCAGCCCCAGCGACCATCCTCCTGCGTGTACTGGGCGAGCGTATCGTTCCAGAAGGCCATGGGCACAATGTTGGAGATGTAGATCCCCAGCGTCTCCACGACCCCCCTCAGCAGGAACACCGTCGAACCGGCCACGAGCACGAAAAGCATGAGCCCCGTTGCCATGCCAATGTTGATGTTCGACAGCAGTTTCACGCCGCTGTCGAGCCCGGCGACGATCGAACTGACGGCAACGATGGTCAGGACGGCGATGATGATGACCTTGGTCGTCACACTGTCGGACACACCAATCAGTTCCGTCAGCCCGGCATTGATCTGGGACGTCCCAAGTCCGATCGACACGGCAACACCGAACAGGGTGCCCAGGACGGCAAAGACATCGATGGTCTTGCCGATGGGGCCATAGATCCTGTCGTGCAGCAGGGGATAGAACACGGAACTCACCCGAACCGGCAGGTTATAGCGGTAGATGAAGTAGGCGAAAGCCAGGCCCGGCAGCGTGAATATGGTCCAGGTATGCAGCCCCAGATGATAGAGCGAGAAGCCTATGGCGTCCCTTGCGGCGTCCACGGAATGCGGCTCCACATCGGGCTGGGGTGGGTTGGAGAAGTGGAAGACCGGCTCGGCCACACCCCAGAACATCAGGACGGTGCCGATGCCACCGGCGAAAAGCATCGTGAACCAGGACAGGTTCCCGTACGCCGGCCTGGCGTCCTCTCCACCCAGACGTATGTTGCCGTAGCGGCTGATCGCCACCCACAGCAGGAAGAACAGCCAGACATTCACCCCGAAGATGAAAAACCAGCCCAGGTTGGTGACAATCCACTCGCGGCCTGCTGTGAAAGCGTCCCGAATGGACTCCGGCATGATGACCAGGGCCAACAGGAAGACGATCATGGCAGCGGCAGATGTGAAGAAGATGGTTGGCTCGGTGCGCAGACCGAGACGTTTAGCGAGTTCGTCCATTTCAGCATTCCCCTGTTCTTGGTTATGCTTCAGGCCTGAAATCTGCTTTATCCGCCGCGTACTATCTTCTTCGCGCGACGATACGGTCCTCTCGTTCCTTGGCCCGATCCAGCCCAGCCAAAAGCAAACTGGGCAGCTATTCTTGCACTAAGGTTACACGATGCTGCCAGCATGCATTGTTGCATCGCTTTATTGCAATCAATCTTTGAACCTTCCATAACCCAGAGCCAATAATTGTCATAAGGCCGTTAGATAGCCTCAAGTTTCAGAAATCAGAGCCGGGGCTCAATTCTGCCGACTGAAGACAATGACTACGGATCGAGTCTGGATACACCCAGCGATGCCCAGCGTCTCGGAATTCCTGGCTCGACGGAGAACAAGAGGAGACAGGCCGCGACCAGACCAGGAGGCACGCCACAGAACCAACGGACGTACTGCTGCAATATGAGCGCAATCCGCGACTAGCGCCCCCTGCCCAGCTATTTCAGGGTATCTGCCTTGCTGGCATGAAGGCTGGCTGGCTGCTCCCCCGGGGCCGGAGCGCCGGTTTCATCCTGGGGAAACCAGCCGCGTGTGCGATTGGCAAAGGCCACCAACGAAAGCATCACCGGCACCTCGACCAGCACACCGACCACGGTCACCAGCGCTGCACCCGAATTGAGCCCGAACAGGCCAATGGCCACGGCCACGGCCAGCTCGAAGAAATTCGAGGTCCCGATCAGGGCGCAGGGGGCCGCCACGTTGAAGGGCACGCGCCACAGCCAAGCAGCCGTATAAGCCAAGGCGAAGATCCCATAGGATTGGATCAGCAGAGGCACAGCAATCAAGGCGATCAGCAGCGGCTGGTCGAGGATGACCGGCCCCTGGAAACCAAACAGCAGCACAACGGTTGCCAGCAGTCCCAGCACTGACAGGGGTTTCACACGGCTGGTGAATTGCGTCACTTCGGCTTCGCCCTGGGGGCCGTCGCCTGCCCTTTGCGTCAGCTTCCGCCGGGTCAGCGCACCGGCGATCAGGGGAATGACGACATAGAGCAGCACCGACAGCAGCAGCGTTTCCCAGGGTACGGACAGGTCGGTCACACCCAGCAGCAGGGCCACGATCGGCGCAAAGGCAAAGACCATGATCACGTCGTTCAGCGAAACCTGGACCAGGGTGTAGTTGGGATCGCCGCGCGTCAGTTGGGACCAGACGAAGACCATGGCCGTACAGGGCGCTGCCCCCAGCAGGATCAAGCCCGCAATATACTGCCCGGAATTGGCCGGGTCGATCAGCCCCGAAAAGAGATACTCGAAGAACAGGACGCCAAGCGCCGCCATGGTGAAGGGCTTGATCAGCCAGTTGACTGCGAGCGTGATGATCAGGCCCTTCGGCCGCTCATGGACCCGCTTCAGGCTGGAAAAATCCACAGCCACCATCATGGGATAGACCATGAACCAGATCAGGATGGCCACCAGGAAGTTGACGGAACCATACTCGAGGCCGGCCAGGAAGCCGAAAACCCCCGGCAGAAGGCTGCCCAGAACAATTCCGGTCACGATGCAGAGCGCAACCCAAAGAGAGAGGTATCGTTCGAATCGCGACATGAAAATGGCTTTCCTGGCTTGTCCGTGAGTATCTTGGTGAAGCGAATGTCAGGCTTCCGGTGGGTGGTAACAATCCGGACCAGCCAGTTCACCCCGGCTGTCCTGCTCGAAGATCCGCTCCAGCAGGCTGGCCAGAGGCAACAGGCGGCTTGGGTCCAGGGAATAGCAAACCCGGGGGCGTTCGATCTCCCCGACAATCACGCCGGCGCTTTTCAGGATACGCAGGTGCTCGGAAACCGTGGACTGTGCCAGCCCGACCTCGGCGACAATATCGCCACCGATGCAGGATTGCTTGTCCAGCAGCAGCCGCACGATGCGGATGCGCACCGGATGGGCCAATGCCTTGGCGAGGCTCGCCACCTCCTCGTCCGTATCCGAGCTGGAGGCTTGCTGAAAGCGGATCAGGACCGTCATGGAAAGCTCACAATCGCATATCGTCGATTGACGATATTTAGCATGCCGTCAGAGCTGCCTCAAGAGGCAAGTGAGGTGGAGCTGCTCAATCGTTGCGCAACAGGGGTCCCGCCTTCTGCGACAGGGCACGCCAGGTGCCGGCAAAGCCAAAGATCAGGGTCACGGCCACCGCTGCCAGCACGGTCACGACGGCCTGCAGCGGCAGGAAGTGGAACTCCGCCTTCATCACGAAGACCAGGACAGCCCAGGCGCCCAGCGTTCCGAAAACGACCGCCACCAGGGCCGCACTGACGCCAAGCAGGCTGAATTCCATCAGATAGGCGCGCGCCACATCCCGGCGCGTTGCGCCCAGGACCTTCAGGACAACGGAATCATAGATTCGTCGATGCTGTCCGGCAGCCACCGCTCCGGCCAGCACCAGCAGACCGGCCAGCAGCGTCACCGAGCCGGTGGCCGTGACGGCCGCGGCCGCATTGCGCAGGATCTCGGCCACACTGCCCAGGGCTTCCTTCACACGTATGGGCGAGACGTTCGGATAGCGGTCGGTGACCATACGCTCCAGGGCCAACTCCTGATCCGGATCCAGGCGCACCGTCGCGATCTGGGACTGCGGCGCGGCCTCCAACATGCCCGGCGAGAAGACCATGACGAAGTTGATGGTCAGGTCCGACCAGTCGACCTCGCGCAGGTTGGCGATCTCGACCTCTATGTTCCGACCCAGCACATTGATCGTCATCTCGTCGCCCGGACCGAGGTCCAGAGCCTGTCCGACCTCGTTGTCCAGCGAGACCAGGGGGGTGCCGTCATAATCGGCAGGCCACCAATCCCCTTCCGTCAGACGGGTGTTCTCCGGTGGCTCGGCCGACCAGGTCAGGCCGCGGTCGCCGCGGAACACCCAGCGTATGTCCTCGGGTATCTCCATCTCCTCGGGCGACAGGCCGTTCACCTCGGCAATGCGCCCGCGCAGCATCGGCACATGATTGACCTCCTCGACCCCCTCGAAGTTCCGCACGTCCTGAACGAAACTGTCGATCTGGTCCGGCTGGATATCGATGAAATAGAAGCCAGGCGCCTCTTCGGGCATGTCCTCCAACACTTGGCGCTTCAGGTTGCCCTCGATCAACGCAATGGCCACCAGTACCGTCAACCCCAGGCCAAGCGAAGTGATCACACTGCCCGTCGCGGCGCCGGGACGGTACAGATTGGCCACGGCAAGCCGCAGGCCGGGCCGGCGAATGCGCGGCAGCTTGCGGGCGGCATAGGCCAGGCCGGCCGCTGTGATGCGGAAGGCCAGCAATGCTGCAATGGCACCGCCCACGAAGCCCAGAGCCACACGGCCTCCGTCCGTCCCGACCACAGCCACCGCCACCAGACCCGCCCCCAGCAGCAGGATCGTCAGGGCCACGCGGGGCGAGGGACGCGCACGGGCCTGCGAGACCAGGCCGCGAAACAGGGCCGCTGCAGGAATCTGCTGTGCCTGCGACAAGGGCCAGAGCGAGAAGACCAGGGTGGTCAAGACACCGAAGACCGTCGCCAACAACAGGGGATAGGGATAGAGGCCCACTGCTATGGGATAGTTCAGCCGCTCGGCCAGCAGGGGACCGAAGACCAGCGGCGTCATCGCACCGATCAGCAGGCCGCCCGCAATACCAGCCAAAGCCAGGGTCAGGATCTGCAGCAGGTAGGTCGTGAAGACCAGGCGTGCCGGTGCGCCCAGGCATTTCATCGTGGCAATGGTCGAACGCCGGCTCTGCAGGAAGCTGCGCACCGCATTGGCAATGCCGACCCCTCCGACCAGCAGGGAGGTGAGCCCCACCAGGGTCATGAAGATGGTGATCTGATTGACGAAACGGTCCAGGCCCGGCGCGGCATTCCTGAGGTCACTTATACGCCAGCCGGCATCGGGAAATTGCGCGTTCAGGCGCGCCTTCCAGCTGTCCAGATTCTCGCCTTCCGGCAGGTCCAGGCGATAGTGGTGATAGATCAGGCTGCCGGGCTGGGCCAGTCCGCTTTCTTCCAGACCCTCCTGGGAAACCATGACACGTGGACCGAGCGTAAAGGCGCGTGTGGTCCTGTCGGGTTCCCGCGTGATCACCCCGCGAATCTGGAAGCGGCCTTCCCCAAGCGCGATCTCGTCACCGGTCTCGAGCTCCAGGCGATCGAGCACACCCTGGTCCACCAACGCTCCCTGCAAGCCATCCTCGGCGGCAAGCAGCCTTTCGGGCGCGCCAGCCGGCTCCGTCTGCAGTTCTCCATAGAGAGGATAGGCCGAATCGACACCCTTGAGTTCGGTAAGTCGACGCTGGTCGGGATTCTCGGCATTGCGGACCATGGCCCGCATTTCCGTGGCATGGGAAAAACGCGCGCTGTTCTCGCGCAGCCAGTCCGCCTCTTCCTCGGTGGCGGCGCGATGGATCAGGCGCAGTTCCACCTCACCTCCCATCAGGCTGCGCCCGTTGCGTTCCAGGCCCGTCATCAGGGCTTCGGAAAGCGACTGGACGCCAGCAATCGCGGCCACGCCCAGAAACAGGCAAGCAAGGAAGATCCGGAAGCCTTTCAGGCCGCCACGCATCTCGCGCCGGGCCATGCGGGCCGCCAGGGCCAGCGACGACGCTCTGTTGGAAGTGCCATTGGCTGTCATGCGCGCGAGGCCATCTTGCTGCCCTGCTCGGACTGACCGTCCAGCAACTGGTCCGACACAATCTCGCCATCGGCAATCCGGATGCGCCGCGCACACCGCTCGGCCAGGGCCGGATCATGGGTGATCAGCAGCAGGGTCGTATTGTGTGTTCGCTGCAGTGAGAACAGCAGGTCGATCACCTTGCCGCCCGTTTCGCCGTCAAGGTTGCCGGTCGGTTCATCGGCCAGAAGCAGGTCCGGCGATGTGGCAAAGGCACGGGCCAGTGCCACCCGCTGCTGTTCGCCACCCGAGAGTTGGCCGGGGTAGTGGTCGAGCCTGTGGCTCAACCCGACATCGGCCAGGACCTCGGCCGCACGCTCGAAAGCGTCGTTGCGGCCGGCAAACTCCAGGGGGATGGCCACGTTTTCACGCGCGGTCATTGTGGGAATCAAATGGAAATCCTGGAAGACGATACCGATCCGGTCCCGTCGAAACTCTGCCAGCCCATCCTCGTCCAACTGGCCGATATCCTGGCCCGCAACCTCTATCTGACCTCCCGTAGCCCGTTCCAGGCCGGCCGAGACCATCAATAGCGAGGTCTTTCCCGAGCCGGACGGCCCCACCAGCGAAACGGTCTCGCCGCGCGCGATGGACAGGGTAATTCCGCGCAGGACATGCACCTCCGTCGCCGTACCACGGTATGTAAGGTGCAGATCCTTCAGATCGATCATTGCAGTGTCTGCGGGGGTTTCATCACCGTTTCGGGGCAAGTCTGGCTCCTGGAAGATAAAGAGATGGCGGGCGCAGCCGAAGGCTGGAAACAGCTTGCTGCCACTCTCGATATAGGCTGGCCTGCAAGCGGATCAACGTAGACGTGCCTTGATTGCGCCATCCTGCAGCTTAACTCTGTGGATGTCAGAATTATGGCCCCTGTTCAATCGACAGCAATTCAATCATTGGCGTGCATGCGCACAGTTTCTGGAATCTCATGACAAAGACGACTTTCTTGACGGCCTTCCTCAGCATTGCAGTCCTGTTTGCCATGCCGGCCCTGGCCGAGGACAGGCTGAAACTCATGGCCTATGGCGATTCCCTGGTCCACGGCTATGGCCTGAGCGATGGAGAGACTTTTCCCGACCAACTGGAAACGGCCCTCCAGGAGAAAGGCTATCAGGCAGATGTCCTGAACGCCGGAAATTCCGGCGACACCTCGCGCGCCGGTCTGTCGCGCGTCGACTGGGCGCTGGCCGACAACCCAGACGCGGTGATCCTTGTGCTGGGAGCTAACGATGCCCTGCGCGGCCTCGAGCCCGACGCCATGGAGGAGAACCTTTCCGAACTGATTGACCGTTTCCGGCAGGAAGACCTGCCCATCCTGTTGGCCGGGATGATGGCCCCCCGGAACATGGGACCGAACTATACCGAGGAATTCGACGCCGTCTTCCCGCGCCTGGCCGAGAAGCATGATGTGCTCTTCTATCCCTTTTTCCTGAAAGACGTGGCCGCCGAACGCGACCTCAACCAGGACGACGGCATTCATCCCAATGCCGAGGGAGTCTCCGTGATCGTCGAGAACATCCTGCCCAAGGTCGAGGAACTGATCGAGGAAACACGCGGCTCTTCAGCAAACCAGGACGAAAGCGCTTCCTGACCGCCCCGACTTACTCGGCCTGACTTGCGTTCCGGCCTGTCTCTCTTCAGAAAGAGGCCGTTACAACACAAGCAATCCGCAACAGAACGGAGATCAATATGCAATACCGCCCGCTCGGCCGGACCGGCCTGAACGTGAGCGCGCTCTGCCTGGGAACCATGACCTGGGGCGAGCAGAACAGTCCCGAGGAGGCCTTCGAACAGATGGATTACGCCGTGGCGAACGGCGTCAACTTCTTCGACACGGCCGAAATGTACCCCATCGCCACACGCGCCGAGACCTACGGCCGAACCGAGGAAATCATCGGCGACTGGCTGGCCGCCCGCGGCGGCCGCGACAAGCTGGTCCTGGCCACCAAGGCCGTGGGACGCAGTTCCAATTTTCCCTACATCCGCGATGGAGAGCCCCGGCTCAACCGCCAGAATATCCGTCAGGCCGTGGATGACAGCCTGAAGCGTCTGCAGACCGACTACATCGACCTCTATCAGCTGCACTGGCCCGAACGCACAACCGACCGCTTTGGCAAACTGGGCTTTCACGCGGTGGCCGACGAGGAGACCGTGCCCATCGAGGAGACTCTGGAAGCCCTCGACGAACAGGTGCAGGCCGGCAAGATCCGTCATATCGGCCTGTCAAACGAGACGGCCTGGGGCACCATGACCTTCCTGAAGCTGGCCGAAGCCGGCAAGGGCCCGCGTGTGGCCTCCGTCCAGAATCCCTACAGCCTGCTCAACCGCAGCTTCGAGACAGGCCTGGCAGAGGTCGCCCTGCGCGAGGACTGCGGCCTGCTGGCCTATGCCCCCGTCGCCGCCGGTGTTCTGACCGGGAAGTACCAGGGCGGCCGGCGGCCCGAGGGCGCGCGCCTGACCCTGTTCCCGCAGAATTCGCGCTACATGAATCCCCAGGCCGATGCCGCGGTGGCAAAGTATGTGGCGTTGGCCCGTGCCTGGGATCTCGATCCGGCGGTCATGGCGCATGCTTATGTCTTCAGCCGGGCCTTCGTGACCGCCTCCATTGTCGGAGCAACACGCATGGAGCACCTGAAGCTGGCGTTCCAGGGCGAACAGACCACCCTGCCCGAGGAGCTGCTGGAGTCCATCGAGCAGATCCACGCCGAGCACACCTACCCCTGCCCCTGATTGACGACTCTTGCGGATCGCGCCGGTCCGGTCCTGCCTGATCTGCATAAAGACCCTTGCCAGCCCAGCCCTGCTACGGGCTATGCTGGCAGGGTTGCAAGCCGGTGCAGGAGGAAGGTCATGAGACTTTTTACAGCCCTCGCCTTGCCCGAGGAGGTTCGCGAAGAGCTTTCCGAAATCTGCAGCGGCGTCCCGGGCGCACGCTGGATTCCTCCAGAGAACATGCACCTGACCCTGCGTTTCATCGGCGAAGTGGACAACGCCCAGGCCCGCGATATCGACGACATGCTGCTGGGGCTCAACGGCAAGGGATTCGAGTTGACCCTGTCCGGTGTGGACGTCTTCACCGACGGTCCGCGCATCACCTCGCTCTGGGCCGGAGTCGAAGCCAACGAGCCGCTCAACCGGCTGCAGGCCAAGGTGGAACAGGCGATCATCCGCGCCGGCCTTCCGCCTGAACGGCGGAAATTCAAGCCGCACGTCACCCTGGCGCGCGGGCGAATCGAAAACGGCCCCAAACTGCAGCAGTTCATGTCCCGCAACGCACTGCTGAAGATCGGCCCCTTCCGGGTCGAGGACTTCGTGCTGTTCTCGAGCTTCCTCTCCCAGTCGGGGCCGCTTTACACCGAGGAAGTGAGCTATCCCCTCGAACCGGTCTATGCCTGAACGCTGCTGCGGTGACAGATTGCGGGCAGCCTATCTGGAACCTTGACCTCCCGGTTCCGGCGGCCCAAGTCTTGGCTTTCTCAAAGACCCTTGAAAGGCAGGTCGCATGCTCGATCACCACAGCGCTCTCATCTATGCCATGGTCCTGGCATCCGCAGCGGATCAGGAGATGAACGACGAGGAAGTCGAGATGATGAGCGAAATCATCAAGTTCCTGCCCGCTTTCCGCGACTACGACCTCAATCAGCTGTCCAGCACGGCACGTTCATGCGCCGAAATGCTGCGGGACGAGGAAGGGCTGGAACTTGCCATCGAGAAGATCCGCCAATCCCTGTCCGAACCCCTGTGCGAGACAGCCTATGCTTTGGCCTGTGATGTTGTCGCGGCCGATGGTACGGCCACACAGGAAGAGTTGCGCCTGCTGGAACTGCTGCGCCACCGTCTGGATGTCCCGCGACTGGAAGCAGCCGCCATCGAACGGGGGGCTGCTGCGCGGTTCCGTCAGGTCTGATTCTGGCAGCAGTCACAGGGGATTGCTGCTAACTTATTGACTGAATTCATTTTTTTGTTGCGCACGCTGTAAGTTCTCACTCAGAATCTTCCTCGATTCCAAGTTGAACGGAGGTCTTGAGTGCCATGAACGCCGTCGCGCTTCAGCTTCGCGATTACCGCCTGACCACGGCGGAAATTCTCTATCACATGCCGGACCATCCCGGCCTTCTGCAGACCTTTGTCTGGCAGGAGTACGACCTGGCACCGAAGTTTCCCGAATTGCGCCGCTTCCTGAATTTCTGGTCCAGCAACCTTGAGGGCAAGCTGCATTCCGTGAAGGTCGCCAACCAGAAGATCATCTCCGCAAGCGACTGGATGAACACCGACTGCGAACTGACGCTTCACTGACTTTTCGTGGCTCTCGGGCGCGGCGGCAAAGCGTCGCGCCCCAGCGTCTTGGCGCAAGGCGGGGCTCGGCCTATTCTCTGCCACTCTACAGGCAACACGGCAGCAGGCATGGCCAACCAGCTTTCCTACGGCAAGACACGAAACGACGGCATACCCATCACGAGTCCCGAGCATCGGCGCGCCGTGATTGCCTGGCTGCTGGTCACTGCCTTCATGGTCTTTGCCATGGCCGTGATCGGGGCCATCACGCGTCTGACGGAGTCCGGCCTGTCCATCATGGAATGGGCACCACTCACCGGGACCCTGCCCCCCTTGTCCGATGCCGAATGGCAGCGGCTCTTCGCACTCTACAAGACGATCCCGCAGTACCAGCAGATCAACGCCGGCATGTCGCTGGCCGAGTTCAAGACCATCTTCTGGTGGGAGTACATCCACCGCCTCTGGGGCCGGACCATCGGACTGGTCTTTGCCTTGCCGCTGGCCTGGTTCTGGTGGCGCGGCCGCTTGCCGTCCTGGCTGAAGCCGCACCTTCTGATCCTGCTTGGGCTGGGCGCGCTGCAGGGCTTGATGGGCTGGTACATGGTGGCCAGCGGTTTTGCCGACCGGGTTTCGGTCAGCCAGTACCGCCTGGCCCTGCACCTGTTCCTGGCCATCTTCATCTATGGCTACACTCTCTGGCTCGTTTTCCGGCTTGCCTGGCCAAATGCCGGGGAAGCCAGTCATCGGGGCGTGCTCCACCATTTGCGGCGCAGCCTGCTTGCCCTGATACTGCTCCTGACACTCACGCTTTTCTCCGGAGCCTTCGTCGCCGGGCTGAATGCCGGGCTGACCTACAACAGCTTCCCTCTGATGGACGGGCGCCTCGTCCCGGAGGGTTATGGCCAGCTCTCGCCCTGGCTCCTGAACCTGTTCGAGAACATTGCCGCGGTGCAGTTCAATCATCGCCTGTTGGCCAGTCTGACTCTACTGGCCACCCTGGGGCTCTTTCTGTGGTCCCTGCGCCTTCCCCTTTCAGCCGCAAGCCGGTGCGCGATGATGCTTCTGGTCCTGGCTGCATTGGGGCAGTTCGTGCTGGGGGTGGTCACCCTGCTTGCAGTGGTTCCTGTGGGGCTGGGCGCCGCGCACCAGGCTGGCGCGCTGCTGCTGCTGACAGCGGCCCTGCACGCCCTCTACCGCCTGCGCCCGGCGACCTGATTCACAACTCCATTGGGCTTTGACAGTCCTCTCCGCTCCGCTAGTCTGCGCTCAGCATAAAATAGAGAAACGATGAGAGGACCATCATGATTCTGGCCGGACGCAACCTGTCCCCCTTCACCCGCCGCTGCGCCATCTCGCTGATCCACGCCGGCATGTCCTACGAGGCACTGGAGCTCAATGCCGCCCAGGAGATGGACAAGGTCCAGCAATACAATCGCCTGGGCCGCGTTCCGGCCCTGCAACTCGACGACGGGACCTGCCTGGTGGACAGCTGGGCCATCCTGGACTGGATCGACCAGCAGGTTGGCCCGGACAAGGCTTTGGTGCCGGGCAGCGGAGACGAGCGGCGCGACGTTCTGCGTCTGACCGCCTATGCCATGGGCACCATGGAAAAGGCCGTGGCCTATTTCTATGAAACGGGGCTGCGCCCCGAGGACAAGCGCTGGAAGGACTGGGGGGACCGCCTCGGCTCCCAGGTCGTCGATGGCTTTGCTTTCCTTGAGGACGCACTGGGTACGCGTGACTGGCTTCACGGCGATCGCATGACCCAGGCAGACATCACCACCGTCTGCGCCTATGACTTCGCCACCGTACGTGCCGCCGACCTGCTGGACGGCGGCAAGCGCTTCCCGAAGCTGGCAGCCCTCACCGAACGCTGCAACCAGCTTGAACCCTTCGCCAAGACCAACCTGGATCCCTACCGCGGCTGAGATTTGTCCAGCGCGCGGCAGACAAGACCTGGCCGGAGCAGAGTTCTTTGTTTCGGCCAGGCGGCCCGACCCGTCACCCCGAGCTGTTCGTGGCCTGAAGGCCGATCGCGACCACATAGATGAGCAGCAGAGCCAGGCTCTCCACGCCAATGCGTCCCGGCCCACTTCTCTGTCGCAGGATCAGCCCACCCAGCAGCACCCCCGTCATCAGGATGGCGGTGACGGTCCAGAACTGGTCCGCCATGCCCGTGGCATGATAGAGCGACCCCTCCCGGTAGGAGACATCCGCAGCCGTCAGGAAGAGCGTGTCGAAGATGTTGCCGCCGACGATCCCGCCCACGGCCAGCTGCAGCGCGCCCCGGCGCACCGCGGCGATGGTCGTGACGAGTTCCGGCAGCGAGGTCACCACCGCCGTGGCCAGGGCGCCCACCAGGGACTGGGAAAGTGAAAGGCGGTCCGTGACCTCGGCGGCGGTCTTGGCAATCACCCAGCCGCCCAGCCCCATGAGGATCATCAGCAGGGCAAAGCTGGCAAAGAGGCGCAGATTGCTTTTCCGGCGCGTGGCGGGGTCCTCGCGCTCGGGCGTGTCCTCGCGGGTGTGTCGTGTCGAGACCGGCTTCCACATGGGCGCCTCTTTCAGCGAACGCGTGGCGACCAGCGCACTGACATAGACAACGGGGATCAACAGGGACAGAGGGTGCACCGCGAAGACGGTGACCTCCTTCAGGCTGAGCGCGATCAGCGGCAGGGTCAGCAGCACGATCAGCACCACCGCCTGGAAGATATTCGCCAACTCGGCCGCGGCATGTTCCAGATTGGCCTTGCGATAGGTCAGGTCGGCGATGGCGAGAAAGGCCGTTTGCGCGGCGATCCCGCCGATGCTGTTGGAATACGCCAGCGACGCATGGCCATCGAGCGCACCCGTGATCGATACGATCGTGCCGCTGAAGGAGGTCGCGGCGCCCAGCAGAACGGCACCCGAGATAGCCTCGCCCAGTCCGGTTCGGTCAGCCAGTGTGTCCGCCAGGGCCGTGATGCGCAGGCCGCTGAACAACACCACCAGTGCTGCCAGTGCAAAGCCCGTCAGCAGTCCCACCATCGACCATTGCTCAAGCATGGTCATGGTCCATTCCAGTCGTGACGGTCTTCCGGGGCGAGATGTGGTGTCATGATCTGATAAGGAAACCCGTCCGCAGCCACAAAGTCGAGACCTGCTTTCGGCTAGGTTCGTGCCTTCAGCCAGCAGCGCAGTAGATACCAGGCAACCAGCACCAGAACCGCCAGCACCAGGAGTGAGGCCACCAGATCCCAGCGCTCCGGATCGGCCCTGGCCCAGACAGCGCCCTTGGCCGCCAGGAATCCGGGGGCCAGCAGGACTGGCACCCACAGAATCGCCGAGGCCACATTAGCCAACTGGAAACGCGGCTGCGGCATGCGCAAAGTTCCGGCCATAAGTGGCACGCTCGCGCGCAGCGGCCCGATGAAGCGGCCGAGGAAGATCGAGGCCATGCCATAATGCCGGAAGAACAGGCGGCCGCGGGCCAGCATGCGGCGATGTCGTTTGAACAGCGGAATATGCAGAAGGCGCAGACCCAGCCAGCGGCCAAGCCAATAGGACACGCTGTCACCCAGTATTGCGCCGGGAATGCTGCTGAGCAGCACCGGCCAGAGATCCAGGGCGCCCGCGCCGATCAGGCCACCGCAGGCCATGATCAGGGCCGTGAAAGGCAGTAGAACGCCGACCACGGCAAGGGATTCGCCGAAAGCCATCACGAACAGGACAGGGACGACCCACTGCTGGTTGGCTTGCACAAAGCCCAGAAGATCCGTGACCCAGCTTTCCACCTCTGTCCGCCTTTCTAGCTCATTGCCAGCAAGCGCCGGACCCGGGCGCGCAGGTCCGGCAGAAGCTCTTCCGCAAACCAGGTATTGCGCTTCAGCCAGGCGGTATTGCGCCAGCTGGGATGCGGCAGCGGCAGGAACTCAGGCAGGTAACCGCGCCAGTTCCGGACCGTCTCGGTCAGGCTGCGGGCACGTCGTTCGGCCAGATACCAGGCCTGGGCATAGCTGCCGACCAGCAGAGTCAAGGCAACGGAAGTCATCAGCGGGCGCAGCAAAGGATGCCAGGTGGGGGCACAGATCTTCATGGGCGGACGATCACCCCCACGCGGATCGCGCCCCGGATAGCACAGGCCCATGGGCATGATGGCGATCCGTTCTGCGTCATAGAAGGTGTCGCGATCCACCTGCAGCCAGTCTCGTAGGCGATCGCCGGAAGCGTCGTTGAAAGGCAGTCCGCTTTCGTGAACCTTCGTGCCCGGCGCCTGCCCCACGATCAGCAAGGACGCCGTCGTGCTGGCCTGGACCACGGGTCGGGGGCCCAGGGGAAGCTGATCTGCACAAAGCCGGCAAGCCCGTGCCTGTTCCAGCGCGTCCCCCAGGCGGTCAGGCTGCTTCATCGGCGTCCCACACCCTCCAGCAGGCTGTGCACATAGTCCGGCACGACTTCCGAAGCCGGGCCGTGATGGTGCTCGTGAAACAGGTCCCGGCCCTCGCTCGGCTCAAGGTTCAGCTCCACGGTATGCCCGCGGCCGGCCATGCGGACCTCCTGGACGAAGCCGGCGGCCGGATAGACGCTGCCCGAGGTGCCGACCGAGAGGAAGAGGTCGCAGCTTTCAAGTTCGGCTGCAATGCGGTCCATCTCGAAGGGCATTTCGCCGAACCAGACCACATGCGGGCGCAAATTGCCACTGTCGCCACAGGCCGGACAGGGGCTGGTGACCTCCAGGTCGCCACGCCATTCATGAATGCTGCCGCAGTCCTCGCAGCGCGCCTTGAAAAGTTCGCCGTGCATGTGAATCAGGTTCCGGCTGCCGGCCCGCTCGTGCAGGTCGTCGATGTTCTGCGTGACCAGCAGCACTTCGCCGGGCCAGTCACTTTCCAGTTCGGCAAGCGCAAGATGGGCGGCGTTCGGCTGTATCTCCGCAGCACGCAGCCCCTGGCGCCGCGCATTGTAGAAGGCCTGAACGCCTTCCGGGTCCCGGGCGAAGGCTTCGGGTGTGGCCACATCCTCGATCCGCACCTGTGCCCAGATTCCGTCGGCGTCACGGAATGTGTTGAGACCGGATTCACGAGACACGCCCGCACCGGTCAGGATAACGATTTTTCCTTCGGGGTTCAGCTTCATGATGATAGGGACTATAGCCGAAGCGAAGCACTCACCACACCCCCTGGATGGTCTCAGCCGAAGGAAAGGTCAATCATGCGTATCCTCTTCGTGTGCACCGGCAACATCTGCCGCTCGCCCACCGCCGAGGGCGTCCTGAGACAGAAACTCGGCAAACGCGGCCTCGATCATGTCCTTGTCGATTCGGCCGGAACCCACGGCTACCATGTGGGCGAAAGTCCGGATCCGCGGGCACGCGACAAGGCCGCTCAACGCGGATACAGCTTGGACGACCAAACGGCGCGGCGGATCGCAATCGAGGATTTCGAACGTTTCGACTGGGTCATTGCCATGGACCGTGGTCACCTGCGGCAGCTCGAGCGGCTCTGCCCGCCCCAGGCCACAGCCGAAATCCATCTGTTCCGGGACTTCCAGGGCGGATCGCACGCGGGGCAGGATATACCCGACCCCTATTACGGGGCGCTGGGCGGCTTCAACGAAGTTCTGGACCTGATCGAAGCTGGCTGCGAGGCAATGCTGGACCAACTGCAGCAGGATGGAGTGCCAAGGCGCAGCTGAAGCGAAAGCAGAGTGAAGGAGCGCCGGGAAAGGTCTGGACAGCATGGCCTGCCCGGCTTCAAGCTTCGCGCCATGATTGATCTGCTGGACAGACCCCATCACGAACGCCCGCTCGGCGGCGGCTGCATCGCCCAGGTCAGCCTGCTGGAATTCGAGGACGGCGAGAAACTGGTGGCCAAACGCGACGGCGGCCGCGGCGGTGACCTGGAGCTGGAAGGCTGGATGCTGCGCTACCTGGCCCAGAACAGCACGCTTCCCGTGCCGGAAGTCCACCACTGTGAGAGCGAACTGCTGCTGATGAGCTGGCTGCCGGATGGTGGTGGATTGAGTACAGCTGCAGAGCGCCACGCCGCCGACCTGATCGCCAAACTGCACGCCATCACGGCTCCCGACTTCGGCCTGGAACGCGACAGCCTCATCGGTCCGCTGCATCAGCCCAATCCGCAGGAAACGGACTGGATCACCTTCTTCCGCGATCATCGCCTGCTCTACATGGCCGATCTGGCAAAGGACCGAGGCCGCCTGCCCGCCGGCACCCGCCACCAGATCGATCGCCTGGCCGTGCGCCTGCCCGATCTGATTCCGGCGGGCGTAAAACCCTCTCTGCTGCATGGCGACCTCTGGGGCGGCAACATCCTGGCCAGCGGGGACCGTATCTCCGGCTTCATCGACCCGGCGATCTACTACGGCGACCGCGAGATGGACCTTGCCTTTTCCACGCTTTTCGGCAGCCTCGGCGAAGGCTTCTTCCAGCGCTACCAGGAGCTGCAGCCCCTGGAGCCTGGCTTTTTCGAGGAACGCCGCGAGCTCTACAACCTCTATCCCCTCTTGGTGCACACGGCCCTGTTCGGCGGGGGCTACGCCGGGGCGGTGAAACGGATAACGGAGGGCTTTCTGTGAGCCAGGACAGCAGCGACAGCGGAGATGCAGGCGAGAACCGGCTGTTGATCGGTATCTCGGCCATGCTGACCGGCATGGCCTGCCTGACCGTCATGGACGCCACCGCCAAGTGGCTGGGCGAAGGCTATGCCATCAGCCAGATCGTCTTCTTCCGCAACTTCTTCTCGCTGATCCCCGTGGCCTTCATCGTCTGGTTCGGCGGCGGCCTGCCGGCCCTGCGCACGAAACGCCTGAAGCTGCACCTTCTGCGCGGCCTCTTCATCCTGGTGGCGATCTACAGCTTCTTCTATGGCCTGCGTTTCATGCAGCTGGCCGAGGCCGTCTCCATCGCCTTCCTGGCGCCGCTCTTCGTGGCCGCGCTGTCGGTGCCCATCCTGGGCGAGCGGGTCGGCCCGCGGCGCTGGACGGCGGTCCTGATCGGCCTGCTGGGCGCGCTCATCATCATCCGCCCGGGCACCGAGGTCTTCAAGTGGGCCTCGCTGCTGCCCGCCACGGCGGCGCTCAGCTATGCCTTCATCATGGTGATCGGCCGCAAGCTCAGCCGCACCGACAGCAACGCCGCCATCATGGTCTACGGCACCTTTGTGGCCGTTATCGTCTCGGGCATCTTCCTGCCCTTCGACTGGCGCATGCCCAGCCTGTTCGACTGGCTGCTGCTGCTGGAAATGGGCATCCTGGGCGGCGCGGCCATCTATTTCATCACGGTCGCCTATCGCAACGCCCAGGCCTCGCTGGTCGCGCCCTTCGAGTACTCGGCCCTGCTCTGGGGCCTGATCCTCGGCTGGCTGCTGTGGCGCGAGTTCCCCGGTGCCCATGTCTGGCTGGGTGCGGGCATCGTGATCGCCAGCGGCATCTACCTGCTCTATCGCGAGAACCAGGTGGCCCGTCAGAAGGCGCGGGCCCAGCCAGAACGGCCCGTCGCGCGCCCGCGCAGCTTCCGCTAGGACCTACGCCGACCTGCCCTGGGCTTTCAGCATTCTCTCTGAAGGCAATCTGCGCTAGGATTGCGTGAGCGCCGTTCACAGCCACCATTCACCTCCTGTCCCGTGCCCTCCAGTCAACCCGCCTTTGAACTCTTTCCCTGGGACAGCGCCGCAGCAGCGGACCCGCCCCCCGCGCTTGCCCATGACTGGGTCTTCTCTGGCGCCCTGGCCCTGCTGTCCGACAGGGTCGACACGGCCATCGGCAGGATACTCCAGCAGAGTGCCGAGGACGTCGGCGCCGATCGCGGCTGGATGCTCGAGTACGACGACAGCGGCCTGCTGTTCCGCAACACCCATGAATGGTGCCGCCGGAACGTCTCCTCCCATGTCGAGGACCTGCAATCCATCCCCGTCTCCATGATTGCCTGGCTGCATGGCCATCTGGTCGCCGGCCAGGCCGTCATGATCAACTCCGTGCAGGACCTCCCCGCCGTCGTGCGGGAGCTGCGCGCCGAACTGATCCGGCAGCAGGTGAAGAGCACGCTCAACGTTCCGGTCTTCTACGAAGGCCGCCTCAGGGCCTGCATCGGCTTCGACAGCACCCGGCAGCCCACCCGCTGGGGGCCCCAGGTCGCCGGCGCCCTGGCTCAAACGGCACAGCTGATTGCCCAGGCCCGCTATGGACAGCGGCCATCGGAAGGCCCGCCCCTCCCTGCGATTCAGAAACACCACAAGCTTGCCCCCATGGTCTATCTGCGCATGCATGGCCGGGTGCGTGGCGTCACCCTGCTGGAGGTCAGCGGTCTGCGTGCTGCACGCGACTACACGCGGGTCCACTTGCACAACGGGGACGCCTTCCTGGACACCCGCCCGCTCAGCGTCTGGCAGGGCCTGCTGCCGCCCGAGCACTTCCTGCGCATCCACCGCTCCGGCCTCGTCAACCTGGTCCACGTCCAGCAGTTCGACCGCCATGCCGGATCAAACGGCCAGCGCTGGCAACTTGTCGTTCGCGGCCTCGACCAGCCCTGGAGCGTCTCGCGCCCCTACCGCCGCGAGCTGCGGCACCGCCTGGGCGTCTGATCGCGGCTTCTGCGCATTGATTTCCGACACGGCCAGGAGGCAAGACATGGCCGCTTCCCAAGCCCGAATCTGTCGTTTCGTCGAATATAAATGTCGATTCGCAGAATTCCTGTTGTGCCTTGAACAGCCGGCTCGCAAAAGGCGGGAAACACGACGCGACAAGCCAAGAGGCACAGAACGGGGGCACTTCAGATATGGGAAACACTATCGTATGGCACCGCAAGGCGACCCGCCCGGCAGAGGCAGGCTGCGCTGGCATCATCACAAAGGGGCGCTGCACGCCAGTCCTTCTCCGCAGTGCCGCGGCCGGTTCCCCTCCAACGCCAAGGGGCACCCCGGGTAACGTGGGCGGAACTGCGATACCGGCCCGGCGGCGGAGCCTGTTCTCGGGAAGCGCCCTTGTACTTGTGACGCTCGCACTGCCGCTGCTGACGCCGACGGCAAGCTTCCTGCCCGGGCACGCCCTGGCCGCCGGCGGCACAGGCGGTGATGGTGGTGGAGGCTCAGCCGGGGCGGGCGGCATGGGCGGAACGCTCGATGACTCGAACGGGGACCCCGGCGGTGATGCTGATATTCGCGGTGGCGGCGGTGGCGGCGGCGGTGGTCCCGGTGGCGGTGAGGGCGGTGATGGCGGCAGCGGATCGGGCATTGACGGCGATGGAGGGGCCGGCGGTGACGGTGGACATCATGGCTCCGATGGAGCCGGCCTACCGTCCGGGGATAGCAACGGTTATAATGGAGATGATGGTGTAAAGGGCGGGCCCGACACTAGCACCGCCCCTTATTTCGGCGGTGGCGGCGGGGGTGGAGGCGCCGGCGGCTTTGGTGCGCTTGTGAGCGATGGGGGAGAGGCTGCTACAGACTCGGGCCAGACCATTGAGGGCGGCGATGGCGGCGATGGCGGCGATGGCGGCGATGGCAGCTCTGCCAGCGATGACGGCTCTGGCGGCGATGGCGGCTCTGGTGGCGTCGGCCTTTCCTTCTCCGGCAATAGTTTAGATAACAGCGGGAACATTACCGGCGGAAACGGAGGGGCCGGCGGCAGTGGCGCCCGTAGCGGCGATGGCGGCTCAGGGGGTGTTGGTCTTTCCTTCTCCGGCAACAGTCTCGACAACTACAGAAACATCATAGGGGGCGCTGGGGGCGCTGGGGGCGATGGAGGTACTGGCGTTCCTGGCGGCAATGGCGGCTCTGGCGGTGCCGGCCTTTCCTTCTCCGGCGACAGTCTCGGCAACAGCGGAAACATCACGGGCGGAAACGGAGGCGCAGGCGGCACTGGTGGCATTAGCGGCATTGACGGAGCTGGCGGCGTCGGGTTGGTCGTGACAAGCGATGGCGCCCATGTCGTCAATGCGGGCACGATCTCGGGCGGTCTGTCGGGCGACGAAAGCAAATGGGCCAACGCGATCCAGATCCAGGGCAAGGACTCCACCTTGGAGCTGCGCGATGGCTATAACTTTGCAGGCAACGTTGTCGCAAATGGCAATAATATCACGAAACTTGCTCTCGGTGGCTATGCCGACAGCAGTTTCGATACCGGTTCCATCGGCATCGGCGAACAGTTCCAGGGCTTCACGAACTTCGAGAAAACCGGCAGCAGTACCTGGACCCTGACGGGCACGACAGTGGCGGCCACGCCCTGGACACTGATCGACGGCACGCTGTCGGTCAATTCGGACGCCCAGCTCGGCGATCCCGACGTTGAGCTCACCTTCAAGGGCGGCACCCTGGCGACCACGGCAACCATAGGAACTGCGCGCACCATGACGCTGGACGGCACCGGTACGTTCGAGGTGGCCGAGGAGACCACGCTCGGTGTGAGCGGCGATGTCGAGGGTTCAGGCGATCTCGTCAAACAGGGGGCCGGAACGCTCCACCTCGCCGGCACTGGAGGGTACGGCAACACGATCGTCGAGGAGGGGGGACTGATCGGCGATACGACCTCCATGAGCGGCGATATTACCAACGATGGTGAGGTTGCTTTTTATCAGTCGCGGGACGGGACTTTTGCTGGCGATATCGGTGGCACTGGCACCATGCGCAAGTTTGGCTTCGGCACACTGACGTTGGCCGGCACCTCGACACTGGATTGGACGATTGACATTGGAAAGCTGCGCAGTGCAGCCGAGCGCTTTGAAGGGGATACGGTCATCGGCACGGATGGCACCTTCATTCTCGATCAGACCAGCAACGCCCAGTATGCCGGAAAGCTCACGGGTGATGGCCAGTTCCGCAAGCAGGGGGATGGCGCCTTGCTTTATATAGGCGATGGATCCGGTTTTACCGGCACCACCACGGTGGCCGACGGCCGGCTGAGCGTTGGTACGACAAAGGACCCCTCTGAGCTCGGCGGCACGCTTACCGTGGCAGACGGCGCCATACTTGGCGGTTCTGGCCAAGTGGGGACCACAGAAATCACCAATGAAGCCACCCTCGCGCCGGGCAATTCCATCGGGGAATTGACCATCGACGGCGACTTGACCTTCGAAGAGGGCTCGATCTTTGAGGTGGAGGTCGACCCCACCGGCAGCGACAGCGACCATGTCCAGGTTAACGGCACGGCCCATCTGGACGGCACGGTGCAGCACGTCGGTCTGAAGGGAGAATATGATCCCAAGAGCAGCTACACCATCCTGACGGCAGATCAACTTGAGGGAAACTTCAACGAGGTCGAGTCCGAATACACCTTCCTGGACACGGAGCTGTCCTATAGCGGCAAGTCAGTCGCCCTGGAGCTGACCCGTAACGACATCAGCTTCAGCGAAACCGGCCAGAGCCGCAACCAACAGGGCACAGGCGCAGCCATCGAGAGCCTGGGGCCCGGCAATCCGCTCTATGATGCCATCGTCACCTACGTCGGCGATCCGCAGAAGCTCCAGGAAATCCTGGCGCAGCTCTCGGGCGACAGCCATGCCTCCAGCCAGACGGCCATGAGCCAGATGACACAGATGATCGGGTCCTTCGTGCGCGCCCACAGCCGCGGCCGGGTCTTCGGCGGCACGCAGCTGTCCCGTTCCCCCGGTGGGGCCAGTCTGCGCGACAACCAGTACGCCACGCTGGGCAGCACGTCTTCCCGGGGCGGCAACCGGGAAACCGAGGCCGGCACGCAGCAGGCGCTGAACAGCCGTGCCTGGGGCCGGGCCTTCGGGACCTGGGGCAAGAACGATGGCGACGACAATGCCCCCGGCAACGAGTATCTCACGGGCGGCTTCCTGATGGGCCTGGACACCAACCTGGACGGCTGGACCCTGGGCGGCTTTGCCGGCTACAGCCGCTCGGACATCGACAGCGACCGCGCCGGGGCCGGCAGCGACGTGGACAGCTACCACGCCGGCGTCTATGGCGGGCGCAGCTTCGATGTGGGCGGCCCCGGTGTCCTGGGCCTCAACCTGGGCGCCGGCTTCACCTGGCACGAGACCGAGGCCCAGCGCCGGGTGAACCTGCCTGGCGATACCCAGAACCTGAGCGCCGACTATTCCGCCCAGAGCTATCAGCTCTTCTCGGAACTCGGTTACCGCATGGAAAGCGAGGCCGGGGCCCTGGAGCCCTATGCCGGTCTCTCCTATCTGCGCCAGGACACGGAAGGCTACGAGGAAAGCGGCGGATCGGCTGCGCTCATCCGGGAAAGCAGCACGCGCAACACCTACTACTCCACGCTGGGGCTGCGCGGCGAGACTTCCTTCGCGCTCGAGGACGAGCGCAGCCTCACCCTGCGCGGCGGGCTTGGCTGGCGCCATGCCTTCGGGGACGTCACACCCACGGTGGAGCAGCGCTTTGCCGGCGGCGAAAGCTTCTCGATCTCCGGCGCCCCCATCGACCGCGATGCTGCCCTCCTGGAGACCGGCCTGGACCTGGAGCTGTCGGAGACCACCACGCTCTCGCTCGACTACGACGGCCAGCTCTCGGCGAACGCCCAGGAGCATACCGGGCGCCTGGAGCTGTCGATCCGCTTCTGAGGAGGCGCGCTGCCGCTGGACGCGATCACAGAACCGTGGCGATCTGCTCCACGGCCCAGTCGATCTCTTCACGGGTGATCACCAAGGGCGGCGCCAGGCGGATGGTGTCCACGTGGGTTTCCTTGCACAGCAGTCCGCGGTCCTTCAGCGCCTCGCAATAGCGCCGCGCCCCACCGGCGTCGGCATGAAGCTGGACCGCAATCATCAGACCGCGCCCGCGCACTTCGGCCACGCGGTCACCCAGGGCCTGGCGCAGGCTGTTTTCGAAGTAGGGGCCCAGTTCGGCGGCATTGTCGATCATGCCTTCGTCCACCAGCACGCGCAGGGCCATGCGTGCCACGGCACAGGCCAGCGGGTTGCCGCCGAAGGTGCTGCCGTGCTCGCCGGGTTGCAGGACGCCCAGGACCTCGGAATTGGAGAGCACGGCCGAGACGGGGTAGAAGCCGCCTGACAGCGCCTTGCCGATCAGGGTCACGTCCGCCTCGATGCCTTCGTGCGCCTCGGCCAGCAGCTTGCCGGTGCGCCCCAGGCCGGTCTGGATCTCGTCGAGGATCAAAGTCGCACCGTGCTGCGTGCAGAGCTGGCGCATGCGCGTCAGGTAGCCAGCCGGCGGGATGATCACGCCGGCCTCGCCCTGGATCGGCTCGGCCAGCACGGCCACGGTGTTGGGGGTAAAGGCCGCCTCCAGCGCCTGGGTGTCACCGAAGGGCACCACCTTGAAGCCCGGCGCGAAGGGTCCGAAGCCGCGGCGCGCGTCGGGATCGGTGCTGAAGCCGACGATGCCCAGGGTGCGGCCGTGGAAGTTGTTGCAGCAGACGATGATCTCGGCCTGGTCCTTCGGCACGCCGCGCACCTCGTAGCCCCACTTGCGCACCGCCTTGACCGCGCTCTCCACGGCCTCGGCCCCGCTGTTCATGGGCAGGACCTTGTGCGAACCGGTCAGCTCGCAGACCTCTTCGTAGAACAGCGCCAATTGGTCGTTGCGGAAAGCGCGCGAGGTCAGGGTCAGCCTGGCCGACTGTTCGACCAGGGCCTCGCGGATGCGCGGATGGCAATGGCCCTGGTTCACCGCGGAATAGGCCGCCAGGCAATCCAGGTAGCGCCTGCCCTCGGTGTCCCAGACCCAGACGCCCTCGCCGCGTGACAGGACCACGTCCAGGGGCTTGTAGTTATGGGCGCCTAGGGCCGATTCCACCTCGATGTAATCGGCCGGCGCCCTGTAGATGCGGCTTTCTTCGCTTGCGGCAGACATGATGTTTCTCCTTGCGGGGTCAGGCTTCACTGAGGCTGTGGACAGGGGGCGCAGCATCTGGCGCCGCGTGCACGCTGCTGCGGTCCAGACGCAGGGTCATGCAATAGGCGGCCCCGCCCGACAGGATAAAGGGATCGAGGTCCAGCTCGGTGCAGCGATAGCCGCGCGCTTCGAGTTCCCCTTTCAGACGCGCCGTGCCCTTGGCCATGATGATGTCACGGCCCAGGTTGACGGCGTTGAGGCACAGCAAATCGGCTTCCTCCCGTGTGGCCTCTATACGCAGATCCGCGGGCACGCGGCGACGGATCTCCGCTACCGAAGCATCAGAGAGCGCGCCGGGATGGAAGACCACCTCGCCGCCCGGCAAGGGATAGAAACAGACATCCAGGTGATAATAGCGCGGCGAGACCAGCTCCAGCGGCACCACAGGAAAGCCGAAATGCGCTTCGAGGGCGGCGGCGGACTCATAAGACGAGCGCTGGCCCCAGCCGACCCAGAAGTGCCGGCGCAGGGGATCCCAGATGCAGTCACCGGCACCCTCGTGGAAAATGCCCTCGGGCAGCAGGGCCACCTCACGCAGCCGGCCCTGGTCCCTGAGCTGCTCGAAATGGGCCTGGAAATGCGGCTCCTCCCCCTGGCGTTCCGGATGAAGGAAACGCGCCAGAAGCGCGCGGCCGTCCAGGACCACGGCAGCGTTTGCGGGGAACAGCATGTCCGGCAGGCCGGTCTGGCCCGGCACCACCTCGACCTTGGCGCCTGCCTGTTCCAGGGCCTTGCGCAGGGCGCTCCAGCACCTCACGGCCTGGCCATGCCGCTCTGCCGCGGCGGCCGACCAGAGTTCAGGCTTCATCCAGGGATTGATGGCATAGCTGACCTCGTAATGGGTCGGATCGGTCATCAGGAAGGTGGGCACAGGTCTCATTCACGGCCTCCGGGGAAAACGCGTCTATCCCGGAAGTCTGGTCTCGAAAGCAGTTGGCATAAAGGGCGTGAAGTGCCATTTTCGTCAGCATAATTGGCGATATGATATATTTTTCTGGCAGATTGGTAATGACCGCTTCCCTCGACGACACCGACCGACGCTTGATCGCCCTGCTGCGCAGCGACGCCCGCCTGCCGGCCTCCAGCCTGGCGGCCGAGCTGGGCGTTTCGCGCAGCACCGTGCAGAACCGCATCGAGCGCCTGAAACGCGACGCGCTGCTGCTGGGCTTCACCGTGCGCCTGAAGCCCGAGGCCGAACCCGCCCCGGTGCGGGCCATCACCATGATCGAGGTTCAGGGCAAGGCCGCAGAGCGCGTTCTCAAGACCCTGCGCGGCTTCCCCGAGATCGCCACCCTGCACACCACCAACGGCCGCTGGGACATCGTCGCCGAACTCCACAGCAGCGACCTGGAGGCCTTCGACAAGGCCCTAAACCGCCTGCGCCTGGTGGAAGGCATCGCCCACACCGAGACCAGCCTGCTGCTGTCCACCTACAAGTAGGGCGGGCGCTTCTGTCCCCTGCCGGTGCCGAGACGCTTCGAGGGCCCCTACGGGGCCACCTCAGCGTGAGGGGTTTTATTATTTATTATCAACAATTTAGAGCACCCCTCATGTTGAGGTGCATCCCGCAGGGGTGCCTCGAAACAGCTTGGTACCGCCGGCACAACCCGGGCGCACCCCCCGCTTCAAGCCTCGACAAATCGGCTGCAAGACACGAAAGTGCGCGCCGTCATGAATGCCATTCTCAACGTCGTCCTGCCCGTCTTCGGAATCATGCTGGCCGGTTACCTGGTGGGCCGTGCACGGATTCTGGGCGAGGACTCTGGCCGTGCGCTGAACGGCTTCGTCTACTACGTGGCCCTGCCGGCGCTGTTCTTCGGCTCCATGGCCGACGTGCCGCTGGCGCGGATCTTCAACTGGCCCCTGATCCTGTCGTTCGGCGGCGGGTTGCTGGTCACCTTCCTCTTCTCCATCGCCGTGGCCCTGGTCTTCTTCCGCGGGCGCTTCGGCGAGGTCTCGATGCACGGCCTGACGGCCATCTTCTCCAACACCGGCTACATGGGCGTGCCGCTGCTGCAGATTGCCTTCGGGCAACAGGGTGTGCTGGCGGCCGTCATCACCACGGTCATCACCGCGGTGGTGGTCATCGGCATCGGCGTCATCCTGCTGGAAACCGACCGCCACCAGGGCAGCGCGCCGCGCGTCATCGCCCGCAATGTCAGCCTGGGCCTGGCAAAGAACCCGCTGATTCTCTCGGCTCTGGCCGGCATCCTCTATTCCTGGAGCGGCCTGCCCCTGCCCCAGCCGGTCGCCACCTTTATGGAGCTGACCGGCAATGCCGCCGCCCCGGCCGCGCTGTTTGCCATCGGCCTGTTCATGGTGGGCAAGTCGCTGACCGAGGGCATGCGCGAGGTTGTCTGGATCTCCTCGCTGAAACTGCTGGTCGCCCCCCTGGTCACGGCCTGGCTGGCCTATTCGGTCCTGGGCATGCAGGGCGTGGACGCCAAGGCCGCGATCATCCAGGCGGCCCTGCCCACGGGTGCGCTGATGTTCGTCCTGGCCCAGCAGTACGGCGTCTATGTCCAGCGCGCCACCTCTGTGATCCTGGTCTCCACCGTGCTGTCGGTCCTGACCCTCTCGGCACTGTTCGTCCTGCTGGGCGTGCAGTAGTCAGCGGGCCAGGAACGCCCGCGTCTCCGCCAGGGCCTCGGCCAGGCCCACCCGCCTGGGCTCGACGCCCTCGGGGAAGGCGCCATAGAGGCGCGAGGGCATGCGGGAATCCAGCAGCACGAAGACGCCCCGGTCATCGGCGCGGCGTACCAGTCGCCCGAAGGCCTGGCGCAGGCGCAGGCGGGTCAGCATCTCGTCGTACTGGCGCTTGCCGAAATGCGCCTTCCGGGCCTTGTGGCGCAGGTCCGGCCGCGGCCAGGGCACCCGGTCGAAGGCGATCAGGCGCAGGGCCCGGCCCGGCACGTCCACCCCGTCGCGCACGGCATCGGTCCCCAGCAGACAGGAGTCCGGCTCGGCCCGGAACATCTCGATCAGGGTCGAGACATCCACGCCGTCCAGGTGCTGGGCCAGCAGTTCCAGTCCGGCCTCCTCCAGCGGCCGCACGATGCGCCCGTGCACGGCCTTCAGCCGGTTGATGGCGGTGAACAGGCCCAATGCCCCGCCGCCCGAGGCGAGGAACAGCTCGCGCACGGCGGCTGCGATCTGGTCCGGATTGTCGCGCGCCAGGTCCGTGATGATGAAAACGCGGGTCTGCTCGGCATAGTCGAATGGCGAAGGCACCCGGGCGCGTGTCGGGGCGGACAGCAGATGCGCCGCTCCGGTCCGCGCCTCGGCCGCCTGCCAGTCGCCTTCGCCCTCTCCGGGTCGGTCGGTCAAGGTGGCCGAGGTGACCAGCGCACCGTGCGCCGGCTCGAAAACCGTCTGTGCCAGGGGGATGGTGGGGTCCACCCAGTGGCGGTGCAGGCCGACATCGATATCGCGGCCCTCGATACGGTCCACCGCCAGCCAGTCCACGTATTGCTCGGGCGTTTCCTCGGCCAGGGCGGACAGCATGGAACGCCAGGCCGTCACCTGGACGATGGCACGGCGTTCCAGGGAACGCTGGGCCGCCTCGATGCGCCGGCGGGTATCGCTGTCCAGCTGGGCTGCCTCGGCATCCAGGCGCCGGGCCAACTGCCGCTTCAGGTCCTCCAGTGGCGCCAGCAGCTTCTCCAGGGCCCGATCCAGTTCGGCAGTGGCCGTCAGCAGCTCGTCGTTGGCCGGATGCACCTCGGATTCCAGGCTGTAACCCTCGGCGGCGCGCGGCGCGCGGGCATGGACCTGGCGGCGCACCTGCAGCAGGAAGGCCTCGCAGGGCCCCCGGGGCTGTCCATCGTTCAGGCGGGCATGCCAGCCCTCGCCCGGCAGGATCACGGCCGCACGCACGATGGCATGGACGGCATCGGACAGCTGTTCGTCCTGGGCCACCAGTTCCTCCAGGCGCCGCTTCAGGCCGCGCAGGCGGCTGGCCGAACCGCCCCGCCGGTTTTCGGCGCCCAGCAGCCAGCGGCGCAGCTCCAGTCCCTCCTGCCCGCTCAGGTGGGCCGAGAAGGCGGCATCGGCGGCGTCGAAGAGGTGATGGCCCTCGTCGAAGACATAGCGCAGGGGCAGCTGCCCGTCCTCGGCCCCGCCCATGGCCGCCTGGATCAGCACCAGGGCATGATTGGCCACCACCAGGTTCGCCCGACGTGCGCGACGGATCGACTTCTCGATATAGCACTTGCGATAGAACTCGCAGGCCGAATGGATGCATTCGCCGCGGCGGTCGGCCAGACCCAGGGTGCGCGCCCGGCCCAACAGGTCGACCAGCCAGCCGGGAAAGTCGCCGCCCACCATGTCGCCGCTGCGCGTGCGCGCCGCCCAGCGCGCCACCAGGCCCAGCGCGATGGCCTGGTCCGAGGCCTGCGCACCGTTCACCGAAGGCACCCGCTCGGCGTAGTTCAGCAGGCAGAGGTAGTTCTCGCGCCCCTTGCGCACCACCACGCGCTGGCGCTTCTCGGCGGCCTGGGGATAGAGGCGGTCCAGTTCGCCGTCCAATTGATGCTGAAGGTTGCGCGTGAAGGTGGACAGCCAGACCGGGGCCTCGTTCTTCTCGGACCAGAGGCTGGCCGGGGCGATATAGCCCAGGGTCTTGCCCACACCAGTGCCGGCCTCGGCCAGCACCAGGTTGGGGGCGTTCTCGTCGGCGCGCGGCTGGAAGGCTGTCGAGACCGCCGAGGCATAGTCCGCCTGCTGCGGACGCTCCTCGGACTCCTCACCCAGCAGTTCGGCCAGGCGGGCCCGCGCCTCGGTGGCCTCCACCGGCGCGCTCGACGGCTGGGGCTCCGGTGCGTGATCGCTCCATTCGCCCAGCTTCTCCCAGACGCGATAGCCCTGGCCCAGGCGCGGCGGCGTGCCGCTGCCGTCATGCAGGCCCAGCGCCTGCATCACCCAGGGGCCCCACAGCCAGCCGGCCCGCGCCATGGTATAGGCGATGCCCGCCGCCGAAGCGTCCTCACGCGACAGGGCCTCCAGTTCGCGCAGCAGCAGATCGGCGCAGCGGTGCAGGGTGACGGCCTGATCCTCAAGGGTCTCAGGCTGCGGCAGGCCCAGCGCCTGCGCCATGCCGCGCGGCGTCGGCGCGCAGAAGCTGGCCGGCCGCGTGAAGGCATAGAGTTCCAGCACGTCATAGGCACGAAAGCCGGCATCCAGGCCCAGGCGGCGTCCCGCGGCCCGGGCATGGCAGACCAGCGGCGCCTCGTCCTTGACGCGGCGCGCCGCCTCCTGGGGCGACAGCCAGTCCACCTCGCCGTCCGAGGTCAGCCAGAGCACACGCGTGACCCCTGCCAGCAGGACTGGCGGCGGCTGGTCGGGCAGATCGATGCGCGGGCTGCCTTCGGGAAAAAGGCCGGACTCGGGATCGCTGGCTGTCATGGCGCTGGAGTATAACGACGCCCCTGCATGACACCAGAGACGATACGAGCGGGACAAGGTTGGCCGGTTCAGTAATGCGTGCTCGCGCCATCTCTTTATAATCGAGCAATTGTAATAAAACGTCTTTTAATTGCTGTATTGTGATAGAATCATCACCCAGATGACACAGAATTGGCTTATTTCCTTTGTCTCCTGCCCACCGTCCTTGCTTTCGGCAAGAAACTAAAAAACTCAGCTTTTTGAAGAAGGAGACAGAAGATGAATACAGGGGAAATTTGGGGACAGGCGAAACCCTATCTTGTTGGAGGGGCTATCGGAGTGCTTGCGGCAGTCGTCATAGAGTTCAGTGCGGGATGGGTTGTCACTTCCGGCACCATGGCCGAGGAGGTCTATAGCGCCCGCACCAATGCCTATGCAACGGTCTGCGCCACCAATAGCATCGAAAGCTGGAAGGCAGATAACAACGACATTGCAGACCTTGAGGGCTTTTCCAATGACCAGCGCGACGCATTGATCAAACGGAACATGCCCGTCCTTGCCGACGATGCGGCGACCTCTCTCGCCGACGATATACAGGACAATTGCGAGGACAAGATCCGCGCTCAGGTATAAGGCTTGCACCGGCAGGGCTGCCGCACTAGCGACAGCCCTGCCTGCAAAGTATCCTATCCCCCTGTCCTACCACCCTGGCGAAACCCGGAGTCTCCGTCAGGGTGGCCTTTTTTTGTCTACGCCAATGAACTTGGACGCATGGCTCAAAGCTCCCAGCTAGGGACAGGGGAGCCCTGCAGCCGCGTACGTTGACGGATTGCGGGCCCGCGCCTAGTTTCCCCGCCCATTGACGGATTTTATCAGCACAACGGCGGACAAGCGATGGCGAGCGAACGCGATCTGGCTCTTGCGGGCAAGGCCTGGCCCTTCGAGGAAGCACGGAAGATACTGGACCGCCTGGACGGCAAACCGCCGGAGAAGGGCTACGTCCTCTTCGAGACCGGCTATGGCCCCTCGGGCCTGCCGCATATCGGCACCTTCGGCGAGGTGGCGCGCACCACCATGGTGCGCCGCGCCTTCCAACGCATGAGCGACATCCCCACCAAGCTGTTCTGCTTTTCCGACGACATGGACGGCCTGCGCAAGGTGCCGGACAACGTGCCCAACGCCGAGATGCTGCGCGAGCATCTGGGCAAGCCGCTGACCCGCATTCCCGATCCCTTCGGGGAATATGAAAGCTTCGGCCATCACAACAACGCGCGCCTGCGGCGTTTCCTGGACTCCTTCGATTTCGAGTACGAGTTCCAATCCTCGACCGACTGGTACAGCTCCGGCGGCTTCGACGCCGCACTGTTGAACGTGCTGCGCCACTACGACGAGATCATGAAGGTCATGCTGCCCACCCTGGGCGCAGAGCGGCAGAAGACCTACAGCCCCTTCCTGCCCATCTCGCCCAGCACCGGCGAAGTCCTGCAGGTGCCCATCCTGGAACACGACGCCGAGGCCGGTACCATTGTCTTCGAGGACACGGACGGCCGGAAGGTCGAGCAGCCGGTGACCGGCGGTCTTTGCAAGCTGCAGTGGAAGCCCGACTGGGGCATGCGCTGGTATGCGCTGGGCGTCGACTACGAGATGTCGGGCAAGGATCTGATCGAGTCCGTGAAGCTGGCCAGCCGCATCTGCAAGATCCTGGGCCATCGCCCGCCCGAGGGTTTCAGCTACGAGCTGTTCCTGGACGAGAACGCCCAGAAGATCTCCAAATCCAAGGGCAACGGACTGACCATCGACGAGTGGCTGACCTATGCCCCGCAGGAAAGCCTGGCACTCTATATGTTCCAGAAGCCACGCACGGCCAAGCGGCTCTATTTCGACATCATTCCCAAGGCGGTGGACGAATATCTCTCGCACCTATCCAAGTTCGAGACGGAGGAGCCTGAGCGCCAGCTGGAGAATCCCGTCTGGCACATCCACAACGGCCAGCCGCCGCGCGAGCGCGCGCATCTGAGCTTCAGCCTGCTGCTGAACCTTGTGGGCACCTGCAACAGCGACGATCCGACGGTGATCTGGGGCTTCATCTCGCGCTATGCGCCGAAGGCCACGTCCGAAAACGACCCGCTGCTCGACCGGCTGGTGCGCTATGCCATCGCCTATTACCGCGACTTCGTACAGCCCACCAAGCAGTACCGCGCACCGGATGCCGAGGAGCGCAAGGCGCTGGAGGATCTGCTGCAGCGCCTGGAGCAGCTGCCCGCCGACGCCGAAGGCGAGACCATCCAGAACGAGGTCTATGCCGTCGGCAAGGAACATGCTTTCGAGCCGCTGCGCGCCTGGTTCAAGGCCTGCTACGAGATCCTGCTGGGCCAGCAGCAGGGGCCACGTCTCGGCTCGTTCTTCGCGCTCTATGGACTGGAGAACAGCCGCCAGCTGATCCGCGACGCACTGGCACAGGACTCCGTCTAGGCGCCGGAGTCACGATCCGCGTCCGCCGCAACCAACCGGAAGGACAAGACCATGCAGGAAGCGCTCTACTGGCTTGATCTTCTGGGTGTGGCGGTCTTCGCCGCCTCGGGCGCACTGACGGCCTCGCGCAAACAGATGGATATCTTCGGCTTTGCCCTAGTGGCCACGGTCACCGGCATCGGCGGCGGCACGCTGCGGGACCTTCTGCTGGGCATCCAGCCGGTCTTCTGGATCAACGATCCGGCCTATCCGCTGACCTGTGTGGCCATCGCCGTGATCGTGTATTTCACCGCCCACCTGGTGGAATCGCGCTTTCGCACGCTACTCTGGGCCGACGCCCTGGGCGTGGCCATGTTCTGCATCACCGGCGCGGCTATCGCCCTAGCCGCCGGAGCACCGCCGGTCTCGGCCGTCATCCTGGGCACCGTCACCGCTACCTTCGGGGGCCTGACCCGCGACGTACTCTGCAATGAGATTCCACTGATCCTGCGGCGCGAAATCTATGCCACCGCGGCCGCCGCCGGCGCCACGGTCTTCGTGGTCCTCGACCTGCTGGGCTCACCCGGCTGGCTGGACATCGCGCTGGCCTTCACCACCGCACTCGCCCTGCGCGGTGCGGCGCTCAGCTTCGGCCTCTACTTCCCCGTCTACAAGACCCGCCCGGGCCGCGACTACAGCGACGACGGTTCGTGAGGATCAGGGCGCCGCATCCTCGTTCTCGTCGACAGGCTTGACGGACAGCTTCAGGCCGAGAGCCTGCAGCGTACCCAGCAATGTGCTGAGCTTGGGGTCCCCGGTCTCGCTGAAGGCCTTGTAGAGCCCCTCGCGGGTCACGCCCGCCTGTCGGGCGACCTCGGACATGCCGCGCGCCCGGGCGACAGTGCCAAGAGCAAGGGCAATGTCTTGCAGATCCCCCTCTTCGAAGGCCACTTCCAGATAGGCAGCCACATCCTCTTTATCCTTGAGGTAATCCGCAGCATCGAAGGGAGTCGTCTTGAGTGTCATGGTCATAGCCTCCGCGCAATGTCCTTCGCCTTCTCGATATCCCTTCTTTGCGAGGACTTGTCCCCACCGTTCAACAGGAAGATGACGGTTTCGCCACGCTGGACAAAATAGAGGCGATAGCCTGGGCCATAGGGAATGCGCAATTCACCAATACCCTCGAAGAAATTGGCATCCCCCAAAAGGCCACGCTGGACCCGCTCCAAGCGTGTCAAAACTCGGACCTTGGCGTGTTTATCCTTCAGCCCGGCAAGCCACTTGCGGAAGAATTCCGTCTGATGGACCTCGAAGGTCTGTGAACTATGATTCACAGAAAGCCTGCCGTCAAACAGATTGTGAACTCTGGTTTACAGACATCTGAAATGAAGAACCCACCATTGCCCTAAGGAAGCAGCCATTCAGGACGAGGTTTACAATCAAACAAGATTGCATTCAATTTTACATTTCCCCTTATAGATGTTTCCTGCAAACAGCTTTGTATTCAAATCGACGGAAACAGTTTTTATACCCCCGACTCCCTAAACAGCCCGCACGGAGGAACCACACATGACGAACGAGATTACCGGAGGGTGCCTGTGCGGCAGTCTGCGCTACCGCGCGACGGGCACGCCATTGAACGCGAGGATCTGTCATTGCCGTCAGTGCCAGAAAGCCGTCGGTGCGGCCTTCAACGCGCGGATCCTGTACCCGGCCGACCAGGTTTATCTGGACGGACCGCACAAAACCCACCACTCCTCTGCCGACCTGCTGCGCGGCTACTGTCCGGAGTGCGGAACCTCCGTGTTCTCGCATCGGATTTCGTCGGACTGGATCGGCATTACCGTGGGCTCGCTGGACACCCCCGAGGTCTTCAAGCCGGAAGCGCATACCTGGATCAGCGAAAAGCAGCCGTGGCTGACGATTGCCGATGGCCTTCCGCAGTATCAACGCATGCCGAGTTGACCTTCTCGGGATTGTGAGATCTGTGGCTATCCGGCCACAGATTCAAGAATTCCATCCGGGGTGGATTCTGGCCTGACTTTCGGCTTTGCGAAAGCTGTATTCCGGCGCTTTATTCCCCATCTGAAGATACGATGTCTTAACGATTTTTCCCTTAGTTTTCGCTCAGCCGCCATGCTTGGCGGCCGAACACCGTTTCAACGCGGCGCAGCATCCGTGCGAGGCCGAGTACAAGGCATGGATGGAGAACGAACCATGGACAACACACCACAGGTCCAGCCCCAGGACCCGCCAGTCATCGACAAGACCCTCAACCTGGAGTCCGGTCAGGAAGCAGTTACCGATGTCACCCGAATCAACACCCCGGGTGAACTGGCGGCGCTGGGTGTCCTCTTCATGGCTGTCTCCTTTATCGCGCTCGGAGCTTTCGCCTCCCTGATATTCTGAGATCGGCCCGGCCCTGAGGGATGCGGCAGGGCGACGACTCGGCTGGCTGTTTTTTCGTTCTGGCGAACCGGAAAACCATAATCTTCGGCCCTCGTCGCCCTCCCTTCACGCTGCTTCGCGAATGAAGCTTTGCTTTCTTGCCTGTGCAAGGACCTGAAAAACTGCACGTAAAGCCTTATGGTCCCCGGTCGGGTCAGTGGCTATACCATTTCCCTGTGTGGTCTGGTTGAGTCAGGGCGACCTTCTTCAAGCACAGTGTCCAGCCAGGAAAAAACCCGTTCGTCGAATAGTTCGCGACCCATGCCTTCGCAATGGCCGCCGGCGCCTTCGACCTTTGTGAAACGCTGGAAGGTCACCTCCGCCGCCGTCATGGCATTGACCAGCAATTGCCCTTGCCCGGTCGAGATGGTGTCCTGCTCGTTGTCGCAGATCAGGCTGGGGCAGGTGATTCGCGGGGCGGCCTCCCGGTTGTGAAAGGCAACCAGATGACGGCAGTAGTCCTGAACCGTCTTCACGCCGTGAGCCGCCATGCGCGGCCGGAACAGAAAGGCACCTTCCCCGCCCTGGGCAAGGCTTTCGAAGATATCGTGTGCCTCCTGGCTGTCTTCGTCCAGGCGTTCGATCATCTTGGGTGGCAGGCGTGCAAACATGGCCGAACCGATGTCGTACTGTCCTGGATCGGCCACCAGGGCAGCCAAGCGGCTTTCCCCGGCGGCGGCGCGCGGCACCAGATAGCCACCGAAGCTCACACCCACGGACACCAGGCCTGCGGGGTCCAGACGAGGGTCCTGCAGGGCCTGGTCGATCACGGCCTTAAGGACCGTTTCGAAATCGGGGCGCATGAAGGCGCGGGTTTCGGGGTCATAGAGAGTCTTGCCCTGCCCCGGGCCATCCACGGCCAGTACGGCATAGCCACGCGCCAGGGCCGGCAGCCCCACCATGACCAGCATCTCCTCGAGGCAGGAATCATAGCCCGAGGGCAGCAGCAGGGTTCGGCAGGGACTCCCGTCATTTACCGGAAGCGCCAGATAGGCGTGAAGTGTTCCAACTTCGAAAGGAAGCTGCATGGCCTGGCCGGACCAAGGGCTTAGATCCATGTAGTTCTGGAAACAGTCCGCCACCCTGGGCCAGGACTCCTGCAGTTCGGCACAGTCCAGATCGGTGCGGTAATAGAAGCTGGATTGCCGCCAGGCCTCGCCAGCGCGCAGGAACAGCAGGCGGGCCGTTTCCTGCTGTCCGGACGCCCGCGCACTCAGGGCGCGGGTCTCCAGACTTTTGGCCAGCCTGCGCCAGGCACGGTGCCAGCTGTCGACAGAGGCGTCGCGGATGCCCTCGGCTGTTGCCATCACTTCACCGATCGACGCAGCACCCAGATAAGTCTTGCCCAGGCTGCGCTTCAGCTGGGCATTGAAATCCCGTGTCGCAAACGGCGCAAAGTTCATCCTGAACGCATCCCTTCCTGGACTCGATACGGGCGAAGCGGAAATCACTCCGTCGGTCGCTGGGACAGCAACAGATGGATCATGAACTTCCGCAAGATTCTTTCAAGCCACTTATATGACAGTCGCGTCAGCTATTTTGTTCCTTCAGAATCGCCGGATCGAAGGGCGGCCGCGCAAAGATCTCGCGCAGCACGGGCGCAAAGTGGGAGAGCGGCTTCGTGGGATAGTGCGGGTCGAAGGATTCCTGGTCCCAGTCACGGCAGAATCGCTGGCAGCTTTCGAAATAGGGATGGTCTGCAAAAGCCAGATGCCGATCCGTGGGCAGGCCCAGCCGATCGGCGTAGAACTGCATCTGGAACAAGCCGTGCATCTCCAGCACCCAGGTCACCTCCTGGCGCACATAGGGCCGCAGGATGGCGGCGGCAAACTGCGAGTGATTGTGCGGAGCCAAGTCGTCGCCCAGGTCGTGAACCAGGGCAGCCACGACCATCTCGCTGTCGGCCCCATCGGCCTCTGCCCGTGTCGCCGTTTGAAGCGAGTGTTCCAGGCGCGTGACCTGGTAACCTTCCAGCGAATGTTCCAGCCCGGCCAGCGCCGCCAGGATGCGGTCGGCCACCCCGGCTGCGTGATCCTGTTCCAAACGGTCCAGGAAGTGATAATCCGCGCGCGTACCGTCGCTCATACGGGTAAAGCTGACCTGGTCCATCACGCCACCTCCCGCACACCGGCTTCGGATTCGTCCCGCGTGGACAGCACGCGGTAGAGACTTTCCGGACCGTCCCGGTCGATGTAACAGCCCTGGAGATGACGCAGTCCCTCGTTGGGGTCATAGGCGGTGCGCCCATGAAGGACCCGGTTGTTGTCGAACATCATCAACTGCCCCTGCTCCAACAGGAAACGGAATTCGTTCTCGGGATCGGACAAGAGAATGCCCAGGCGGCGCCGCGCCCGATGAAACGATCGCAGGACAGTCGGATCCAGCAACGGCGTTTCATCCAGGCGCGGGCTGTAATGGATCCCGGTCGTGCGGCCCAGGTGATCTGTCTCGATCATGGGATGACGGTCGATCAGATGAGCCTGGCCATCGCTGAAGCGAAATGCCACCTCGATTTCCTTCAACAGCTGGAAGCCTTCGGGATCCTCATCCTGCAATTGCTCGCACACACGGAAGCCATCCACCAGGGTCGAATGACCGCCCGTGGTCTCGTTCGCCAGGCAATGCAGGATCTGGATACCCGGGACCGGATTGCGATAGGGATTGTCCGTGTGGGGCGCCAGAGGCACAGGCCGATAGGCCAGGTCATTCGAACCCGGCCGGGAATAGACCTCGAAGTAGCGCCCGAAGTTGGTGTGTCGCACTTGCCCGAAGTGCTCCGCCACGCTCAGGATGGATTCCCGGTCCGTCGGCGTGTTTTCCAGGATCACGAACCCACGGGCCAGGAAGGCCTCGACACAGGCCAAGGTTTCCAGGCTGTCGTCTTTTATCTTCTGCCAGTCAAAGATCTTGCCGGCTGCATCAACAGCGCCCCAGGTCGTCGCCCTGGGCAGGCCGCTGTCCTGGTCGATGGCATCCTGGAGGTTTTCCAGGGCATAGCTGTCATCAAAGCCGTCGCTGTAGGTCACCTGCAATGCCCCGTCCTGCAAACGGGCAGTTACGACGGCCAGATCCTCGGGCAGCTCGTGGGGATTGAACAGGCGCTGGCCCGTGACCGGATCGCAGAGGCTGGCATCCTGGCTGCGCTCACGCAGCCACAGCGCCGGCAACGGAGAGCGCTCGCGCCCCAGGGTCACGAAAGGCTGGTTGTCCACCACATCAAAGCTCATGGGTGATCTCATGAAATTCCTCGTTCCAACTTGTCTTGCAGGACACTTGGCGTGCCTGTCGTGGAGAGAAGGTGAGCCGCAGGAACCGGGAAAAAAAGCTGGAAAGAGCTGAGGAAATTCATAAGGTGGACTTATGGATTCACTGGCACGCCGCCTTCCGCCCATGAATGCGCTCATCGCCTTCGAGGCGGTGGTCCGTTGCGGCACGATCACCGCCGCTGCAAGGGAACTGGGAACCAGCCAACCGGCCGTATCCCAGCGCTTGCGTAGTCTGGAAACGCACCTGGGTAGCCCCCTGTTCCAGCGCAGTGGGCGCCTACTGAAGCCGACGCCACAGGCGCAACGCTATTGCGAAACGGTTGCCCAGGCCCTGCACAGCATTGCCGGGGCCAGTGAGGACATGAAGCCGGGACGGCAGGCCAGACCCCCCATTGTCATTTCCGCACCCTTCGGATTTGCACACTTGTGGCTTGAGCCCTTGCTTCCATCGATGGAAGTCGCCTTTCCAGAACGAGACTTCATCATTCGTGCCGAGGATGACCCGCGCGTGAATCCGCAGCGTCGCCCCGACATGGAGGTGCGCTTTGGACGGCACGAGCGCAGCGGTTCCGCATTGCGCTTCCTTTTCCATGAAGCCGCCCAGCCGGTCTGTTCGCCCGCCTTTGCCACGCGTCACGGCCTGGTTCCGGATGACCTGCTCGCGCCTGAACGCTTGCGCGAATTGCCCCTGCTTCATCTGGACGAACAGGAGTCGCGCTGGTGCGACTGGCCGCTGTGGTTTCAGGCGCAGGGAATCGAGGATTTCGAAGCCGACGTCCGGCTCTATTACAACAACTACCCCCTGCTGCAGCAGGCCGCCCTGGAGGGCAAGGGTATCGCGCTGGGCTGGCGTGGACTGGTGGACCCCTTGCTGCAGGAAGGCCGGTTGGTGACCTGTGGCCAGGCCTTCACACGCTCCGGGCGGGGCTATGGCCTGGTCCTGCACAACCTGTCCAGCCGGCCGGCCCGCCAGGTTGCCGACTGGATCGCCGAGCAGGCAATTCCCTTGGCAGACCGCCTGCCACAACAGGGCAGTGAAGGCCTCTGAATGGCTGTCATGCAGCCCCCTTCCTTGCAAGGCTGGCCACAGCATGGGAAAAACCCGGCACTCAGGAACAACAAGGGAGACATCAGACCCGTGTCTGAAAACGAAGACCATTCCTGGCTGAAGGATATCCGCAAGATGGACCGCGAGGACCTGCGCGCCTACTACGACCAGTGGGCGGAGTCCTACGATGAAACCCTGCAGTCCTGGGACTACCAGGCGCCGAAGCAGGCGGCGGCGATGCTGAAGCCACTGATCTCGACCGAAGCAACGATATTCGATGCTGGCTGCGGCACCGGCCTCAGCGGACTTGCCTTGCGCGACGCCGGTTACACCGGGCGCATCGACGGCAGCGACCTGTCACCCGAATCCGTCGAACTGGCCAGGAAACGCGAAATCTACAACGCGGTCCAGGTCATCGACCTGGACAAGCATCCCCTGCCCCTGGAAAGCGATCTCTATGACGCAACCATCTCCATCGGGGTCCTGACCTACATCAAGGACATGAGGGGTCTGTTGACGGAATTCTGCCGCGTTACGCGCCCCGGCGGCTATCTGCTGTTCACCCATCGCGATGACCTGGTGGCCGAGCAGGACTTCCTTACCCTGACCCGGGAACTGGAGGACAAGGGCCTGTGGAAGAAGGTGAAGATCACCGATTCACAGCCCTATCTGCCGGGCCACCCGGACTATGCCGACAACATCGGCATCATCTATTTCCTGTTCCAGGTGAACTGACTTTATCTGCCCTATAGGCCGGAACGGGACCGGAATGACGAAAGGCTGTCATCCGACAGGATGGCAGCCTTTCGTCTGTGAATGCCCCAGCCGCTCTTTGGCGGAAGAGTGCTGTCGAAGCACTCAGTCTTCCATATCTTCCTCGACATCGCGGGCGGTGTCACTGGTGGCCTCGCCAACAGCCTGTGTATCCTGCCCCATTCCCTCAACGGTATTGCAGGCAGAAAGCGCTGCAGTGGCACCAAAGGCAAGAAGCACCAAGAGAAGCGGTGTCTTGGCAACTGATGAAAGAGTCATTATTGATTCCTTTCTGTTTCGAATTCCACGGTCAAGGGACATGGGCCCGCGCCTCGGTTATTCAACAAGAGACCTGAGCCCCCGGTCTGTGACGAATAAAGGGCATCCGCACAATCGGCATTGCTCCCCGCGGCGTCAGGCCAGCCGCGCCGAAGCCATTGGCGAAGGCCACATGGCTCGGTTAAGCCTACAGCATGAAGAGCACGGCAGCACTGAAACAGATCCTGGTCGCCGTCCAGCCGTCCGTGATGGCCGAATGCAGTCTGCAGCGTGCCTGTCAGATGGCTCGCGCACACCGGGCCTCGTTGTGCATCCTGCATGTCCAGCCCGAGGAAATGCCGCCCTTTTTTAATGCAATGCCTCCTGAAGAACGGCAAGACATCCAGGATCAACTGGAACAGGACAGCCTGCAGGCCCTGAAGTCACTGTCCCAGTCCTGGAGACAGGGAATACCCGACGTCTCGCACCTTGTCCGCCACGGTCGCGCTGCGGAACAGATCCTGTCAGTGAGTCACAAAATTTCAGCGGACCTCATCGTTGTAGGGCTCAATGAACAAGGCTGGAGCAAGGCGCGTTTCCTGGGCTCCACGACGGATCATGTGGCTCGCCACGCAAAACAGCCCGTACTGCTCACAAAGCGGCCAGGTGCGCCCTATCAGGGTGTCATCACGGCCGTGGACCTCTCCCCGGCTTCGCTGGTCATCCTGCAAAGCAGCATGGATATCTGTCCAAAGGCCCAGCACCGGGTCGTCCATGCGGACAACCTGCCCCTCGTATTCGAACAGACCCTGATCCGGAGCGGAACCAGCAAGGCAGAGCTTCAGGACTATCAACGCATTCGACTGCAGAATGCACGCAGCCGACTGAAAGCCATCATAAGGGACCTGCCCGCCCCGGAAGGCCGGAGACCCGGGCTAAAAATCCTGCAGGGAGACACCGAAGAGCTGCTGATCAGCCTGTCACGCAACGGACGGGTCGACCTGATCGCTGTCGGTCTGCGGCGACAGGCTGCGCTCAAGGAGGCCCTGCTGGGCAGCATTGCGCGCAGCCTGTTGCGTCAGGCCGCCTGTGACGTCCTCTTGATCCCGTACCCGTCGAGGAGCCGAACAGGATCCCAGCGCGCAGGTTAGAACAGCACCATTGTCGCCACGGTGAAATAGATGACGACGCCGACGGCATCGGCAATGGTGGTGACCAGCGGCGCGCTGGCCGTTGCCGGATCCAGCTTCATGCGGTCCAGCAGGAAGGGCAGTGACATGCCGACCAGGCTGCCCATCAGAACCACCAGAACCATGGTCAAGGACACCACGATCGCGATTTCCATCCCACCGCGCATAAAGCCGATGGCCGAAACGGCAATCGCCATGGTCAGTCCCAAGGCGAGGGCCACGATCAACTCGCGCCCCAACATGCGCCCCCAGTCCCGCATCACCACATCGCCCGTGGCAATCGCCCGGACCATCAGTGTGGCCGCCTGGGATCCGGCGTTGCCGCTGCTTCCGATCAGCAAGGGCAGGAAGAACACCAGGGCCACATGGCTTGCAATGGTATCCTCGAAATAGGCGATCCCGGCGCCGGAGAAGAGGTTACCGAAGACCAGAAGTGCCAACCAGAAGATGCGCTTCTGGTAGAGCATGCCCACGGAGGCCGAGCGCACACTCTCCGTCAGCTTGCCGACCGTGCCGATCCTGTGGAAGTCCTCGGTGGCCTCTTCCTGCAGAGCATCCAGGGCATCGTCGTGCGTGACAATGCCGACCAGCCGACCAGTATCATCCACAACCGGCAGGGCAATCACGTCATAGCGCGCAATCTTGCGGGCCACATCCTCCTGCTCGTCATCAACGCCGACTTCCAGGGTTTCCTGTTCCATCACATCGGAAACCCGGGTTTCAGGGCGTGCGAGTATCAGTTCCTGCAAACGCACCGAGCCGAGCAGGCAGCGCTGTTCGTCAACCACATAGGCACGATAGATGGTTTCCTTGTCAGGGGCCTCCTTGCGCAGGACATCCAGCGCCTCGCGAACGGAAAGATCGGGGCGCAGGGCAACGTAATCCGAGGTCATGATGGCCCCCGCCGTACCCTCGGCATGCGCGGCCAGACGGCGGATATCCTCGCGCTCGGCCTGGGCCAGGCCCGGCAGCAAGGCTTCCTGTTGTTCGGGGGACAGCCGGTTGAACAGATCGGCCCGGTCGTCTGCGTCCATCTCGGTCACGATCCGAGCCAGATGCCGCCGGTCAAGCAGGTGCGCCAGGGAGACCTGGGTCCCGGGCGTCAGGTATCCGAAGACTTCCGTGCGGCGCTCCAGAGGAAGGGACAGCAGATGTTCGCGCGCCGTACTTGCCGAAACCTCCTCGAGGAACGACGCCACATCAACAGGATGGGCGGTCTCCAGGAATTCCCGTAGGGTTTCCGGATCATCCCGAAGAAGAAGCTCGACGGGGCTGTCCGTACGCAGGTCTTCACTCATTCTTCCGCCTCCCCGTGTGCGCGCTGCCGAGCGCCGCGAAGGGAGGCGGCTGTCAGATCACCTGCCCCTCATCGCCTGCTCTGCCAGCAACCAATGTTCCGGCCGGACAACGGCCCGGCCCCGGATCTGTCTCTCGGCTTTACCCTGCAGGAACACCTACTCGGGTCGTCCATGGCTGTATCACCTCTGAAATCAAGCCCGGCCAAAATAACAGCATTGCCGCGCCGTGCATCATGATTCGCATCTCTGGAGCCTGTCACAATGCGCTCAAAGAAAACTGTAGGGATCCACATCGATGGCCAGGCGCACCGCCCCCGGCAAGCGGACCCTGTTACGCCAGTCCGCCAGACAGCGCTGGAGCGCCAGGTCACGCCGGGCCTTGACCAGGAAGCGCCGGCGATGCCGCCCGCGCAGGACGGCCAGGGGCGCCGGGGCCGGTCCCAGCACCTCGAGACCCTCGGCCTGGGGTGCGGCTTTGGCCATGGCCCGGCTGGCCGCATCGGCCTGCTCGGCAGATGGCGCGGAGATGACAAGCGCCGCCATGCGCGAGAAGGGCGGCAGGAAGCCGCGCTCCCGGGTGTCGGCCTCGTGCGCCAGGAAGGCATCCCGGTCGCCGGATTGCAGCGCCTGTAAAACGGGGTGTTCGGGAATGTAACTTTGCAGCAGGACCCGCCCGGGGCGCTCGGCCCGGCCGGCGCGGCCCGAGACCTGTTGCAACAGCTGATAGGTGCGTTCCCCGGCGCGCAGGTCGCCCCCGCCCAGGCCCAGGTCGGCATCGACCACGCCCACCAGGGTCAGCCAGGGAAAGTGATGCCCCTTGGCGACGATCTGGGTGCCCACGATCAGGTTCACGTCACGCTGCTGGATCTGCCGCATCAGGTCCTGGGCGGCAGCCGGTCCCGGCAGGGTATCGCTGGACAGCAGAAGGTGGCGGGCATCGGGAAACAGCAGGCGGACTTCCTCGTCCAGGCGCTCCACACCAGGCCCGCAGGCCACCAGACTGTCGGTTTCGTCACAGGACGGGCAGGTTCTGGGCAACGCTGCCCGGTAGCCGCAGTGATGGCATTGCAGCTGTCCCCACTTGCGGTGCTCCACCAGCCAGGCTGTGCAGTCTGGGCACTCGATCCGGTGGCCACAGGTGCGACAGAGCGTCAGCGGGGCGTAGCCGCGCCGATTGAGGAACAGCAGGGCCTGCTCGCCCTGCTCCAGCGTTTCGGTAATGGCCTTGCGCAGGCTTGGCGCCAGCCAGCTCTGCCCGCCGCTGGGCAGGCGTTCCGGACGGTCCTTGCGCAGGTCCAGGACAGAAACCTCGGGCAGGCTGGCCCCGCCATGGCGCGCCGGCAGTTCCGCCAGCTGATACTTGCCGGCCTGGACATTGAGGACGCTCTCCAGGGACGGCGTGGCCGAGGCCAGAATGACCGGGAACTGGCCCAACTGCCCCCGCACCACGGCCATGTCCCGGGCCTGGTAGATCACGCCGTCCTCCTGCTTGTAGGCCGGGTCATGCTCTTCGTCGACCACCACCAGACCCAGATCCTGGAACGGCAGGAACAGCGCCGAGCGCGCGCCCACAAGCACGCGCGCCTCGCCCTCGGCCACGGCTCGCCAGGTCGTACGGCGCTGGGCCGGAGTCAGATCGCTGTGCCACTGGGCCGGCTGTACGCCGAAGCGACGCTCGAAGCGCTCGATCCACTGCGAGGAGAGGGCGATCTCGGGCTGCAGGACCAGGACCTGCCGGCCCTGGGCCAGGGCCCGGGCCACCGCCTCGAAATAGACCTCGGTCTTGCCCGAGCCGGTCACGCCATCCAGCAGCGTTACCGAAAAGACAGCCTCCCCCACACGCTCGCAAAGCGCCTCGGCCACGCCGGCCTGCCCCTCGGACAGGACGGGGCCGGGACGTGCCCCATCGGGCAGGGCGAAGCTGCGCCGCGGGCGCCTGGACACAGCCTGCAGCAGTCCGGCCTGTTCCAGGCCCTTTACGACGGACGCACTGACCCCCGCCTCGCGGGCCAGCACACCGGGCGGATGTGCGAAGCCCTGACCTGCCAGCTCCAGAACCCTTTGGCGGGCCGGGGTCAGTCGCAGGTCATCCGGTAGGGGGCGATCACTGCGCTGCAGGACCTGTTGCGGGGCTGGCGGATCCAGGGCGGCCGGAACCGACAGCGCCATGCGCAGGACATTCCCCAGCGGCGCCAGGGTATAGCCGGACACCCAGGAAATGAATCGGCGCTGGACGGATGGCATGGGGGGGACGTCATGAACGCGCAGCACGCACTTCAGCCGGTCCCGTGAAACGGCGGCCTGGTCCTGTTCCTGCCAGATGACGCCCGGCAAGCGGCGTTGGCCCAGTGGCACCTCGACAATGGCCCCCGGCTGGGCGGACAGCCCGTCAGGCAACAGATAGCTGTAGGGTTGATCCAGCGGCAGGGGCAGCAGGACGGCCACCACCGTCCCGCCGGCAATGACCGGCGCATCCGTACTCAGGCTGGCAGGCGAGGAAAGCATGGGCTAGACTGAACTCCAAGGAACAGGGGCCTTGTGGCTGCCCCACTGGCCGGCAGTCGCCCGAAAGAGCGGCACCGGATCAGGGCTGGACGCAGAAGACATGAGGTTCTATCACCCCCCGCAAGGCTAAAGGCAAACCCGGAGTACAGCATACCATGAAGTTTTTCATCGATACCGCCGATCTGGACGAGATCCGCGACCTTGCGGCGACCGGTCTTGTCGACGGCGTTACCACGAATCCATCGCTGATCGCCAAGAACGGCGGCGATTTTCTTGAGGTCATCAAACAGATTTGCGCTGTCGTACCGGGGCCTGTCTCCGCCGAAGTCACCGCGACCGACCACGAAACCATGCTGGCCGAAGGGCGTCACCTGGCCAAGCTGGCGGACAATGTCTGCGTGAAGGTCCCGCTGACTCCTGATGGACTGAAAACCTGCAAGGCGCTGTCCGACGAGGGCACCAAGGTCAACGTCACGCTCTGTTTCTCTCCAGTCCAGGCCCTGTTGGCCGCCAAGGCCGGCGCAAGCTACATCTCACCCTTCGTGGGGCGGCTGGACGACATCGGAACAGACGGCATGGAGCTGATCGGCCAGATCGTCGAGATCTATGCCAACTATCCGGACCTTCAGACCGAGGTCCTGGTCGCCTCCGTGCGCTCACCGATGCATGTGGTCGAGTCGGCCCGACTGGGCGCCGACGTGGCCACCCTGCCTCCAGCGGTTCTGCGTTCGCTGTTCAAGCATCCGCTGACCGACAAGGGGCTCGATGCCTTCCTGGCCGACTGGGCCAAGACGGGCCAGAGCATTCTGGGCAAGTGAGATGACACGCAAACGGCAAGACGCCGCGCAGGAACCAACCAAGGCGCAGGAGCCCGTCGGCTCCGAAGCCGTGGCGCGCACGGCGATCAATGCCGATATGGTGGCGGCCTGGCTGCGCCGGCATCCGGACTTCCTGGCCCGCCATCCGGATATTCTCGATTCCCTGGACCCTCCGCCCACGCCTGGCCTGAAGGACGCCGGGCGCAGTGTGATCGACATGCAGCAGGCCATGGTCTTGCGCTTGCGTCAGGAAAACGAGGAATTGCGGCGTACGCGCGACGAGATGGTCACAACGCTGCGCGGCAATCTTCACTCGCAGCACAAGATCCACGAAGCCGTGGTCACCCTGCTCTCGGCACAGTCCTTCGAGCACCTGATCGAAACCATTTCCAACGAGGTGATGGTGCTGTTGGACCTGGATGCCACCAGCCTCTGTGTCGAGAACGAGACCGGCAAGGTCCCTCAGATGCACATCGGCCGCATCCAGTGCTTGCCCGCCGACAGCGTCAATGCACTGTTCGGGCCCTCCGCCCGGGTGGTCCTGCGCGACCACCAGCCGGGGGACCCCGCTCTCTTCGGCCCGGCAAGCGAGCTGGTCCAGTCCGACGCGCTTCTCAGGCTGTCGATATCCGCCAGCACACCCCCCGCCCTGCTGGCCCTGGGCAGCCGCGATCCGGATCACTTCTCCAGCAGTCAGGGCACCGAACTGCTGCAGTTCCTGGGCCTCTGCCTTGAACGACTGATACGCGGATGGCTGGAAATACCGGAATAGTCCCCGGCCTTCAGGCCAACAGCGACCTGCTGCACCTCATCGAGAGCTGGCAGCGCTGGCTGGCCCATGAGAAGCGCATGTCCACTCATACCCTCCAGGCCTATAACCGCGATCTGGGCGCGTTCCTGTCCTTTCTGGGGGCCCATCACGGACAGCTGCCGGATACCAAGCTTCTGGCCGGGTTGAACACGGCAGATTTTCGAGCCTGGATGACGAAGCGCACGCTGGACGGTCTTCAGAAAAGCTCATCTGCCCGGGCGCTGTCCACACTGCGCAACTTCTATCGTTGGGCGGCCCGAAACGGACATTTCGACAACCCCGCGATCACCGCCCTGCGCAGCCCACGCCTGGCCCTTCAGGTACCCAAGGCACTCGACGAACAGGATGCCCGCAGCGCGATGGAGGCCGTTCACGAACTCGACGAACGCCCCTGGATCGGCAAGCGCGACACGGCCGTTCTGCTTCTTCTCTACGGGGCTGGCCTGCGCATCAGCGAGGCATTGTCCCTGACCCCGGCAGACCTGCCGGACGCAGGCCAGGAAGGCCTTGTGGTCACCGGCAAGGGCAACAAGCAACGCCAACTGCCACTGCTGCCCGTGATCAGGGAAGCCATCCGGGACTACATGAACAGCTCTCCACATGACCTGCCGCCGGACCGACCGCTGTTTCGCGGCGTGCGCGGCGGCCCTCTGTCCGCCAGGGTGATTCAGGGACGCATGCAGCAGCTGCGTGGACTCCTGGGCCTGCCCGAGAAGGCAACGCCCCATGCGCTGCGTCACTCCTTTGCCACCCACCTGCTGGCCGATGGCGGCGACCTGCGCACCATCCAGGAACTGCTGGGCCACGCTTCCCTCTCGACGACCCAACGCTACACGGCAGTGGACGCCGCAGGCCTGCGCCGGGTCTACGACCAGGCGCATCCGCGGGCCCGGCGCGGCGACTGAGCGCACCTAGGCAATTCAGCGCATGCTTTCGCGGAAGGTCTTTAGAATGCGCAAAGCGGTCGGATCTTGAGCATGAACAGGCTGATTTCCCTGAAGAAATCTCGTCACACCTGTTTCCTCCAGGTTTTCGCGATCCAGCCTCCTGAACCCCATCGACCAGTTGTCGAACAGCCGCTTCTCAGCGGGCAGATTCAGGATTTCCGTCATGCCGTGGTGCCGCGTGTCATTTCCGATCGTTTTCTTCAGGGCCGAGACCTCAGCCTTCGGTCCTTCAAGAACCTGCATGAAGTTGCCTTCGACATAGAGAAGCATCCCCGTAATGCCCCGCTTTCGATTGTTGCGGCGGCTGGTGCGGAGAATGTCGACGAGATGATCTTCACCCATCAGGTTGTTCGCGCTGCTAACGTACAGCAGCAGAGTCAACTCACAGGGCTGTGAGGGAGTTTCTATATTCGATTTCATGGAAAGTGTCTGGAAAATACTGCGAGGATTGTCTTGCCGGGCCTCCTTCATCGGGGCCTCGTAAGAGAACTGCTTCGCGCTTCCGTTTCGGCAAGGGCCAAAGTGCGTGTTGCCGCGCTTTTTTTTCGGACAGAGCCTAGAACATCGCCTCCAGCACCCGATCCGGCGGTGTATGGCCATCGACAAAGGTCTTGATGTTGATGATGACCTTTTCGCCCATGGCATGACGGCCTTCGATGGTGGCCGAGCCCATGTGCGGCAGGGTCACGACATTGGAAAGCTTCAAAAGCTTGGGATTGATGGCCGGCTCATGCTCGAAGACATCCAGGCCGGCCCCGGACAGGTCACCCGATCCGAGCATGCGCACCAAGGCGTTTTCGTCGATCACCTCGCCGCGGCTCGTATTGACCAGGATCGAATCCGGCCGCATCAATTTCAGCCGGCGCGCGGAGAGGAGGTGATAGGTGGCCGGCGTATGCGGACAATTCACCGAAACGATGTCCATTCGGGCCAGCATCTGGTCCAGGCTTTCCCAATAGGTTGCCTCCAGCGGCTTCTCGATATCCTCATGCAACCGGCGCCGATTGTGATAGTGGACCGAAAGGCCGAAACCCTTGGCCCGGCGGGCCAGCGCCTGTCCGATCCGGCCCATGCCGATGATGCCCAAGCGCTTGCCCCAGATGCGGTGGCCCAGCATCGAGGTGGGGCTCCAGCCCGTCCAGTCGCCCGAGCGGGCCAGGCGCTCGCCTTCCGTAAGGCGGCGCGCGACGGCAAGGATCAGCGCCATGGTCATGTCGGCGGTGTCCTCGGTCAGGACACCTGGCGTGTTGGTCACGGTAATGCCGCGTGCCCTGGCCGTCTTCAGGTCGATGTGATCGACGCCAGTGCCAAACGAAGCGATAAGCTGCAGTTGTTCGCCCGCCTGGCTGAGAACAGCGGAGTCAATACGATCCGTCACGGTGGGAACCAGGACATCGGCCTTGCGCACAGCCTCGATCAGCTCGGCCTGTCCCATGGGGGTGTCATCCAGGTTCAACTGGCAATCGAAAAGCTCCATCATGCGGGTTTCGATCAGGTCCGGAAGCCGCCGGGTGACAATGACCTTGGGTTTGTTCATGGAATTGCGTCCGTTGCCTGGTTTATGACTTTCCGCCCGACACGCCTCCACTCGACAGGCGATTACGCGCGTTTAGCAGGGGCCTACGCCGTTTGTCCAGCCTGCGGGACTTGACCTGAATCGATGAACCCGCCTAGCTAGATTGAACGAAATCTTCGGTCTGTTCCATCGTGCGCACAATCCCTGTCTTCATTCTGGCTGCATTTTTCATGCTTCTTGTCGCACTTGGCGCCCCACGGGCCCAGGAAGGCGAAGCTACTGGCACGACGAACGAGCGCAGCGAAGTGGAACGTCCAGGGCGCACTGGCCTGCCCATCCCGCGTTTCGTCTCCCTTCAATCCAACGAGATCAACCTACGCAAGGGGCCGGGAATACGCTATCCCATAAAGTGGGTTTATCGTCGCCGTGGCCTGCCTGTGGAAATCATCGACGAATTCACCACCTGGCGGCGCATTCGCGACTGGGAGGGGACAGTCGGCTGGGTTCACCAATCCATGTTGAGCGGCAAGCGCACTCTGCGCATCCTGCCAGGGGCCGAGGACGAACGCCGCATACTGCTGTATGAGCACCCCTCGAACACCGCGGAAGCCGTGGCAGAACTGGAGCCCGGTGCCTTGGGCAATCTGGAGAGCTGTGAAGACACTTGGTGTCGTGCCGCCTTTTCCGGGCTGGAAGGCTGGCTGCCGCGCACTGCCTTTTTTGGCGCCTACGAGAACGAAGAACTGGACTGACGGCCCTCAGGCATTCCCTCCAGGAAATGCAGGGCCGCCGTCCAGGCTTTCCATTCCCGTGCTTTTCTTTCTGTGCAAATCAGGCGAAGCCGACAGCCTCAGTCAAAGTCTGCTGCCAATGCGGCCCGCGTCTGTTCGGGCAGCACCGTGATGTGGGCATAGGCTTCGTGGGTAAATCCAAGCATCACCTTGGCGCCTTCTTCACGGAAAGCCGCAACCTGGGCATCGGTGAAGGAGAAATGTATGAACTGCACCGACGAGGCCTTGCCGTCAGCGGTCGTGCGGTCCACGTCCTCCTCGGGTTGTCCCTGGACGCGGTCCCCGTTGATCTCGAAGAATGCTGTTTCCTCAACACCGCCCAGCTTGGACAGGAAGGCCGCACGGCGCACCGGATCGTCGATTTCGAACATGACGGTCGCCACAAGTTCACGCCCCTTGGGAATCAAGGGATTGTAGGCGCTCAGTTCATCTGCAATCTGCTCTTCGCCGCCCTTTTCGATATAGAGCATTTCCTGGATCTGCGACCACATGGTGTCGTAGTTCTCGAAATAGAAGGTACAGACCGGCCCCACATCGCAGCGACGATGTTTCTTGCGATTGACGAGTTCGCTGCGCAGACGCTTGCGTTCGGCCTCGTATTTCTCCAACGGCCAGATATCGTCGCGTGTGATCTCTTTCTTCGGAGCGGACATTTTCTCAGGGCTCCTTTCGGTTTACCTGAACAGGGGACAGGGCGGCTCAGGCCTTGAATCCATAAGCCTGAGCAAAGAGTTCAATCGGGTGATAGGACATCTCGGGAACGGGTTTGCGCTCATCTTCCTTGGTCTGGGCATCGATCCGCTCCATGCCCTGAAGGATATGGGTTCCCGCCAGAGGGCATTCAGAGGCCACATATTTGGGCGCGTTCTTGTAGACGTCCCTGGCCACGGGTTTACCGATCTTCAGGGCCGTTTCGAAATTGCCCTTCATCACACCCCATGAACCACCATGCCCGGAACAACGCGGCAGCTGCTTGATCTGGGCATCGGGGATCAGCTTCAGCATTTCACGCGCCTTGTTACCCATGTTCTGGGCGCGGGCATGACAGGCAATATGAAGGGCCACACTGCCATCCAGGGGTTCAAGCCCTTCAGCCAGGCCTTCCTTGCCCGCGATATCCACAATGTACTCGGTCACGTCATAGGTGGCCCGGGCCAAGCGCGCGATATCCTCGTTGTCCGGCAGGATCAGCGGCCATTCGAACTTCATCATCAAGGCACAGGATGGAGTCAGTGCAATGATGTCATGCCCCTTGTCGACCCAAGGCAACAGTTCCTCAGCGACCTTCTTGGCGCCTTCGGCAACGGTCTCGATTTCGCCCTTCTCGAACTGCGGCATGCCGCAGCACTGGGGATAGGCCACTTCGGTTTCGACACCGTTGTGCGCCAGCACCCGGCGCGCGGCCTGGCCAATGGAGGTCTCGTTGTAGTTTGCAAAACAGGTGGCGTAGATTACCGCCTTGCGTCCATGCGCCGGGGCCTTGTCATTAGCAGACAGGCTGTCGTTGCTGGCCTCGGCCTCCAGCGTCTTGGAAGAGTATTTCGGCAGGGCCGCGTTGCGATCTACCCCGGCCAGGGACTCCAGGACCGGTCTGGTCAGGCCGTTCTTGGTATCGCTGGCCCAGTTCGCCAGTCCCGAGAATGCGGTGCCCAGCTTGCCGTTGCGATCCGTCTTCGTCAGTTCACCGGCCAGCCCTTCCTTCTTGCCATGGTGTATCTCGGCCGCCCGATACCGCAGCATGAGGTGAGGAAAATCGACATCGAACTCATGTGGCGGGACATAGGGACAGCTGACCATGAAGCACATGTCGCACAGGGTACAGGCATCGACGACCTGCTTGTAATCGGCCTTGTCAACGGTATCCAACTCCATGCTCGGGGCGTCGTCGATCAGGTCGAAAAGCCTGGGGAAGGAATCGCAAAGATTGAAGCAGCGTCGACAGCCGTGACAAATGTCGAAGACGCGCTCCATTTCTTCGTGAATCTTGTCCCAGTCATAGAAGTCCGGGTCATTCCAATCGAGGGGATGACGCACCGGGGCGTCCAGACTGCCTTCACGCATATCTCACTCCGGAAATGGCTTGTGCGGAACAGCGAAGCATCAAGCCCACGCGGCACGGCGGCCGATCCCGCCATGCGCCGCAAGCCAGTGCAGGTCAGCTCGAACGAAAAACGGGGCCCTGCTCGCCAGGGCCCCGTTTGATCGAGCCTGCTCAGCTCATGGTTTCCAGAGCTTTCTGAAAGCGACCGGCATGGGAACGCTCGGCCTTGGCCAGCGTTTCGAACCAGTCGGCAATCTCGTCGAAACCCTCTTCCCGGGCGCTGCGCGCCATGCCGGGGTACATGTCGGTGTACTCATGGGTTTCACCAGCAACAGCCGCCTTCAGGTTCAGCTCGGTCTCGCCGATCGGCTCACCGGTTGCCGGATCACCGACCTCTTCCAGGAACCCAAGGTGACCATGCGCGTGACCGGTTTCACCCTCGGCCGTGGAACGGAAGACAGAAGCCACGTCGTTGAAGCCCTCGACGTCGGCTTTCTGTGCAAAATAGAGGTAACGGCGATTGGCCATGCTCTCGCCGGCGAAGGCATCTTTCAGGTTCTGCTCGGTCTTCGTACCTTTCAAAGACATCTTGATCTCTCCCCAAATCTTTCTGGACTTTTTACCTATGCCTAGCATCAGGCTTCTGTGCCCAATCCTATGAACAAAAAAAATAACCTGTCAAGATTTTTAGACAGGTTCTAAAATTTTTGGGAATGCCTGAGATAAGGAAAGAACCGAACAAGGCCCAGCTTCAGCAAGCTGCTGGATCGAGCTCGCTACCGGCGTACCTAGTCGTCGGAAACGCGTATGATGACATCCACGCGCTGGACCTTGGCGCCCTCGGGAGGTGTCGGCACCGAACTCAACTGGACCTCCTCGCCCGGAATGTCCACGAGCTTCCCACTCTCCTCAAAGAAGAAGTGGTGATGATCGCCTATGTTCGTATCGAAATAGGAACGACCTGGCTCGACGACAACCTCGCGCAGCAGCCCAGCTTCGGTGAACTGGTTCAGCGTGTTGTAGATGGTTGCCAGCGAAACACGGACACCCTGGGCCATGGCCTCGGCATGCAGCTGCTCCGCCGTCACATGCCTTTCGACAGGCTGCCCGTCGGTCTCGAACAGAAGCTTGCCCAAGGCCAACCGCTGCCGCGTGGGCCGCAAGCCGGCCTCCTTCAGGCGATCAATCAATCCGCTATAGGGTCGCTGTGTTGTCATGCCCGTAATATAACGCAATAAGCGGAATATGAAAGGTATTTTTCAAACGCTTAACCGGCTAATTGGAAGAAGTCGAAGTTGACCATGGGCAATTTCGAATGTCAGGCTGTCAATGAGGCTTTCCGTAAGCGCTTGAGTCGGGTATTCCCTCTCCCGGAATATCGGCACAGAAAGATACCGGAACACCGCTTTTCAATCCCCATCAAGTTCCCTAAGGTGAGCCTGTGACTGAAAAGAAGAACAGCTATAGTTTTGAAGACCTTCTGGCCTGTGGGCACGGGAAGCTATTTGGCCCCGGCAATGCGCAGTTGCCTCTACCGCCCATGCTGATGTTCGACCGCATTTCGCATATCAGCGAAGAAGGCGGCGAGCATGGCAAGGGCGAGATCATTGCCGAACTGGATGTCAGGCCGGATCTCTGGTTCTTCGACTGCCATTTTGAAGGCGATCCCGTCATGCCCGGATGTCTGGGACTGGACGCGCTTTGGCAATTGGTCGGATTTTTCCTGGGCCGTACGGGAGCACCCGGCAAGGGCCGCGCACTCGGTGTGGGCGAAGTCAAGTTCACCGGCCAGGTGCTGCCCGATATCAAGAAGGTTACCTACAAGCTCAACCTCAAGCGTGTGATCCTGCGCAAGCTCGTCATGGGCATTGCCGACGGCACCGTTCTGGCGGACGACAATCCCATTTACGAGGCAAAGGATCTACGCGTTGGGCTTTTCCAGGCCGAAAGCGTGTCCCAGGGGTAATGACGGACGCCGGGATAGCGAGGAACGCGGCAAGCTCTTGCGGCGCCTTGTCCTCTTCTCCCGGGAGGTACAGGGTGGCAAACTGCCCGGATCTCACCATTCAGCCAACTAAGGAATGATATCATGCGACGCGTTGTCGTGACCGGACTTGGAATCGTCTCGAGCATCGGGAATAACCGCGATGAAGTGGTCGACTCCCTGCGTGCGGGACGTTCCGGTATCGTGAAGGCGGAAGACTATGCGGAAATGGGTTTCCGCAGCCAGGTCAAGGGCTCCATCGATATCAACCTGGAAGATCACATCGACCGCCGCCTGCGCCGCTTCATGGGCGACGGTGCGGCTTTCAACTACATCGCCATGCAGCAGGCGATTGCCGATGCCGGCCTTGAGGAGAAAGAGGTCAGCCACGAGCGGACCGGCCTGATCATGGGCTCAGGCGGCCCCTCGACCTCGAACCAGGTCGAAGCCGCGGACATCGCGCGAAGCAAGGGGATCAAGCGAATCGGCCCCTACATGGTTCCGCGCTGCATGTCCTCGACGAACTCGGCCAATCTCTCGACCTCGTTCAAGATCAAGGGCATCAGCTATTCTATCTCTTCAGCATGCTCCACATCGGCGCACTGCATCGGCAATGCCGCGGAAATGATCCAGTGGGGCAAGCAGGACGTCATGTTTGCCGGCGGCGGCGAAGAACTGCACTGGAGTCTTTCCATGCTCTTCGATGCCATGGGCGCCATGTCCTCACACTACAATGACACGCCCGACAAGGCCTCTCGCCCCTATGATACCGGTCGCGACGGCTTCATCATCTCGGGCGGTGGCGGCGTGCTGATCCTTGAAGAACTGGAACACGCCAGGGCACGGGGCGCGAAAATCTATGCCGAAATTGCCGGCTATGGTGCCTCCTCGGACGGGGACGACATGGTCGCGCCTTCCGGCGAAGGCGCCGTGCGGTGCATGCGGCAAGCCCTGGAGACGCTGGAGGGGCAAAGGGTTGACTATATCAACACCCACGGCACCTCGACACCGGTTGGTGATGGTACGGAGCTACAGTCCATTCGCCAGGTTTTTGGCAACGACCTGCCCCGCATCAGCTCGACCAAATCCATGACCGGGCACGCTCAAGGCGCAGCTGGCGTCACGGAAGCCATCTATTCGCTGCTGATGATGGACGAGGGCTTCCTGGCACCCTCCATCAACATCGATGACCCCGATCCGGAGGCCGAAGGCATTCCAATCGTTCAGAACAAGAGCGAGGACGGCGAATTGAACTGCGTTCTCTCCAATTCCTTCGGTTTCGGAGGCACCAATTGCACCCTGGCCATGCGGCGCCTTCGGGACTAGCGCGCCGGCAATCTCTGCAACACGACAAGAAAGGGCTGGATGAACATGGGCTTGATGAGCGGCAAGCGTGGCCTCGTAATGGGGGTTGCAAACGACCATTCGATCGCCTGGGGAATCGCCAGAGAGGTTGCCAATGCCGGGGCCGAACTGGCCTTTACCTACCAGGGAGAAGCCTTTGGGAAGCGCGTGAAGCCGCTCGCCCAGTCACTGGGAAGCTATATCCTGTTGCCTTGCGACGTGGACGACAGCGACGGCGTGGCCAATACCTTTGCTGAGCTTCGCAAGCACTGGGACAGCCTGGACTTCGTGCTGCATGCTGTCGCCTATTCCGACAAGGACGAACTGAAGGGGCGCTACCTGGACACGAGCCGGGACAATTTCGCCAAGACCATGGCGATTTCCTGCTATTCCTTTACCGAGGTCGCGCGTGAAGCTCAGGCCATGATGACCTCTGGCGGGGCATTGCTGACCCTGACCTACCTGGGCGCCACCCGCGTCACGCCGAACTACAACGTTATGGGCGTGGCCAAGGCGGCCCTGGAAGCCAGTGTGCGCTACTTGGCAACCGATCTCGGACCCAACAACATCCGCGTGAATGCCATTTCGGCCGGACCGATGCGCACCCTGGCGGGCTCGGCCATCGCCAATGCGCGCTTCACCTATGGCTGGAGCCGGGATCAGGCCCCTCTCAATCGTTCCGTCGAACTGGAGGAGGTTGGCGGCGCTGGCCTCTACCTGATGTCCGATCTGGCTGACGGCGTCACCGGAGAGATCCACTATGTGGATTGCGGCTACAACCTGATCGGCATCCCCAGTCCGCAGCGGATGACACAAAGCGAGGTCGACAAGGCCCGTACGAACGATTGAGGGGCCGCAAGGCAACCGCCAGACAGTTCCGGTCTTCCAGACTGCCGTTTCACGGCTGCAGATTTTCATAAAAAAGCCCCGGTCGGGACCTTCGACCGGGGCTTTTTCGTCAGCGTAACGGCATGATCACTCCAAGAGGCGATTCCACCAGCCACGCTTGCGTGGGCGCTTCTTGGGCTGAGGCTGCTCGGCCTCCTCCGGTTTTTCGGAGGCTTGCTCAGGCTCAGCGCTTTCCTGAGCATGACCATTTCCGCTCGAAGTCTCTTCCGGTTGAGCCTCCTGGCTGGACTGCTGCGTATCAGGCTGAGTCTGGCCATTGCTCGAGGCGGCCGCGTTGGAGTCCGTCCCAGACTCGTCCACTGAGGCTTCCTCAGAGCGGGGTGCCTCCTCCTCGACTTTCTTGGCCGTGGACTTGCGTGTCGCAGTCCTGCGCCGAGGGGCTGGTTTCTTCACCGGCTTCTCGCCAGCTTCGCTATCCTGCGCTTCACCTTCTGCTTGCTCTGCTGGCGCAGCCGGCACAGCCGAATCTTCAGCAGCCTCCACTGCAGGCTCGCTTTTCTTGCGGCTGCGCCGCGTACGCTTTTTCGGAGCTTCCTCAGCTGTCTCGCCTTCGGCAGAAGCCTCTTCGGTGGCATCCGCAGCTTTCCGGCGACGGCTTCGACGTGGTTTGGCCGGTGCGGCCTCTTCCTGCTGTGTGTCTTCATCAGCAGGCGTGGCGACCTCTGCATCAGCGGCAGATGAGGTACTGTCTCCAGCGCCCGATTCAGCCGCTGCAGCCTCGGCTTGCGGCTTCCGGCTGCGCCGTGTACGGCGCCTGGGCTTCGGCTTTTCTTCAGCACCTTCCGCAGCCTGTTCGTCACTTTGCGAACCGTCTACCGAGGATTCTGGGCTCGCATCGGCAGTCGCTTCGGCAGTCGGCTCATCGGACGGCTGCTGCGGTGCCGCTTCATCATCACTTTCGCTATCGGCAGATGCGCCTTCGCCGTCCCGAGAGTCCGCCTGCTGGTTGTCCTCACCATCTCGACGGCCGCGGCGTCGACGGCCACCTCGACGACCACGGCGGCGACGGCGACTCTTCTGCTCTTCGGTTTCCTCGTCCTCACCCCCTCGAGCGTCCTCACCCCCTCGGGCTTCAGCAGTGACTGTTTCCTCCTCCTTGTCCTCGGAGTCGTCGCTGCTCTGGGTTTCCGTCTCCTCGCCTTCGCCGTCCCCACGACGGCGACGGCGGCCTCCGCGACGGCCACGGCGGCGGCGGCCGCTCTCTTCATCGGATTGCTTGCCGCGGTCCTCGTCTTCGGAAGCAGACTCCGTCTCTTCATTTTCTGCTTCGGACTGCTCCACAACCTGTGCAGCTTCCCCGGGAGGAGCAGAGGAGTCATAGTTCAGTCGCTGCAGGGAAAAGTCCTGGGGACCAAGCTCGCTGTCCGGCTGCACGACCACCTGAAGATCGAAGCGTTCTTCGATACGCCGCAGGTCTTCGCGCTTGTCATTGAACAGCATCATCATGACGTCGACCGGCAGGCGCACTTCCACCTTGCCGCCGCCTCGCCGCACAGCCTCGTCGGTCACGGCCCGCAACAGCGTGGAACTGACTGCGTCAGGCGAACGCAGGTGCCCTGTTCCTCGACAGACCGGACAGGCGATGTTCACCGTTTCGAACAGGCTGGGGCGAAGGCGCTGTCGCGAGAGCTCCAGAAGGCCAAAAGGACTGATTCGTCCCAACTGGATCCGTGCGCGGTCATTGCGCATGGCCTCCTTCAGGCGTCGCTCCACCTCGCGGTTATGCTTGCCATCCTCCATGTCGATGAAATCGATCACCACCAGTCCGGCCAGGTCGCGAAGACGCAACTGGCGCGCCACCTCATCGGCAGCCTCCAGGTTGGTCTTGAGCGCTGTCTCCTCGATATGCCGTTCCCGCGTGGAGCGCCCGGAGTTCACGTCGATCGAAACCAGCGCTTCAGTGGGATTGATAACGATCGACCCGCCGGACTTGAGCTGGACCGTATGGCTGTACATGGCCTCAAGCTGTTCTTCCACCTGATGACGGTGGAACAGCGGGGCGGTAGGGTCAGTGTGCTGAACAACCCGACGCGCATGACTGGGCATCAGCATCTTCATGAAGGACTTGGCGGCCTTGTAGCCTTCCTCGCCCTCCACGAGGATCTTCTCCATGTCCCGCGTATAGACATCCCGGATCGCCCGCTTGATCAGATTCGCTTCCTCGTGGATCAGGCTGGGCGCCGTGGAGGACAATGTCTTGTTGCGTATATCATCCCACAACCGCAGCAGGTATTCGTAGTCACGGCGAATTTCTGTCTTATTGCGCTGGCTGCCGGCCGTGCGCACGATGACGGCCATCCCGTCCGGGATATCCAGTTCCGAGACCACGGATTTCAGACGCTTGCGATCGGCGGCATTGCTGATCTTGCGGCTGATCCCCCCGCCCTTGGCGGTATTGGGCATAAGCACGCAGTAGCGTCCGGCCAGGGACAGGTAAGTTGTCAGAGCGGCACCCTTGTTGCCACGTTCTTCCTTGGTGACCTGGACCAGCATCACCTGGCGGCGCTTGATGACTTCCTGGATCTTGTAGCGGCGCAGCAGCTGGATGCGGCGGCGTTCGACCTCATCGTCCTCGTCCCCGCCGACTGTGTCCACGGAGTTCTCGGTGGCAACTTCCTCGACGGAACTGTCGCCGCCCGGCTCGTCATCCTCATCGTCACGGCCATTGGCCTGACTGGACTGACGCGAGCTTCTGTCCTCCTGGTCCTCGCCATTCCCGTCACCCTGGGATTCTTGGGCGCGCTGCTCCGCTTCCTCGGCCAGGAGCTTTTCGCGATCGGCGATGGGGATGCGGTAATAGTCGGGATGGATTTCGCTGAAGGGCAGGAAGCCGTGGCGGTTTCCGCCATACTCGACAAAGGCGGCCTGAAGGGAAGGCTCAACCCGTGTTACCTTGGCAAGATAGATATTGCCCTTGAGTTGGTGTTTGGTGGCTGTCTCGTAGTCAAATTCTTCAACCCGATTGCCATTGACCACCACCACCCGGGTTTCTCCCTGGCGGGTGGCATCGATTAGCATGCGTTGTGCCATAAAAGCGTGACTCCAGTTCGCGCCCGGCGGCGGCCTTGCCCATCAGGGGTGGCGCTGCCGGCAACGCGGAAATAAGTTGAATGTAAGACTTCATTTCGAACGGCTCCAGAAATGGTACTGCGATTTCCACCAGGTGAGACTATCTCTCCTGCCGGTCATGCCATGCGCTGAATTATGACTGCGATTCTGCATGTAACCGACTTCCCGGTTGAAAGGGCGGCAACCCATCATCGGGTTGCGAGCCGTCCTGGACGAATCCTGCTAAACCTGCCGCTATGAACGGCGAACCTTGGCGGCGCCTTATCGAAATGCCGCGCCTGCTTTCGGGCCGCTTCACGGAAGATGTTCGAAGAAGCTCTGCCTGCATCGAACATTCAGGCAACTCCTACCCTATTAGTGCAAAAGCGTCACGGCAATGCTTTTGCGCAACAAAGCTGTCAAAACTTTCTATTTTCATTGCACTGTATCCAGCAGAAAGCTATCCTTGATAAGCAAGGTTATTCAGGAAGATAGGCAATGATCTTCAACCGCACATACAGAACGAGCGCGGTCAGGGCGCCAATTCTCCTGTTTCTCGCTTTCCTTGCGAGTCTGGTTCTGGCCGGCAGTGCGATCGCCAAGCCTCTTGTCGAAGACGCGCGAATCGGCATTCATCCGGACAAGACACGCTTCGTTCTGGAACTCAGTGAACGCCCCCAGTACCGGATATTCACCATCGACGATCCCTACAGACTGGTCATCGACCTGCCTGAACTGGATTGGCCCGACCGGAAGGAAACGACTCCCCAGGCCGCAGGCCTTGTTTCGGCCCTTCGCTATGGCCTCTTCACGCCGGGTACGAGTCGTGTGGTTCTGGACCTGTCCCGGCCTGCGGAAGTTGCAGAGATTCTGACCCTTCCCCCGCGTGACGGACGCCAGCACCGCCTGGTCGTCGACATGGCGGAGATCGAACCGGCCGTCTTTCGTAAACGCGCGCAACGCAAGGTCCACCGCTCGGACGATGCCCTCAGGCAAGCGTCGCTTGCCATGCCATCGCCTCCGCAAAAGCCGGCCCGGAACCGGCGGCCAACCATTGTCGTGGATGCCGGACATGGAGGTGTCGACCCAGGTGCCATCGGCGTTTCCGGAACACGCGAAAAGGACCTTGTCCTGACCTACGCGCGTGCCCTGCGGGATAAACTGAAAGGATCCGGGCGTTACAACGTGGTTATGACCCGCGACGATGACCGCTTCATCCCCTTGCGCGGCCGCGTGGACATCGCAGAAAAACACAACGGCGACCTGTTCATCTCGCTGCACGCCAACACCAACCCCTCAAGCCGGGTGAAGGGAGCATCTGTCTACACCCTGTCCGAAAACGCCTCAGATGCCGAAGCGGCCGCCCTTGCGGCCAAGGAAAACCGCTCCGACGTGATTGCGGGAGTCGACCTCTCGAACGAAAACCCTGACGTCTCGCAGATCCTGATCAGCCTTGCGCGGCGTGATGCCATGAACAGCTCGAAGAGCTTTGCCAATGTCACCGTTAAGGAGTTGGGAAAGCGTGTGGACTTGCTGCGCAACACCCATCGCTTCGCGGGTTTTGCCGTGCTCAAGTCGACTTCGGTACCCTCCGTCCTCTTCGAGATCGGGTACATGTCGCATCCCGCCGAAGAACAGCAACTGCAATCCGCCGCGCACAGGAAGAGACTGATCGACGGCCTGTTCCAGGCCATAGACCGGCACTTCGATGTCCAGCAGGCCTACAACCGCAACTGAAGCACCAATCTATCCGCTGGTCATTCCGCACGGAGGCCGCAGCACCCCTGTGCATTGCTTGAACAGCCTGTGTGATTTGAAAAACCTGTCACCTGCCCATCTCATGATTCGATGCAACACTGTCGCGGATATGCCATAATCCTGAAAGTGAATGGGATCTCTCGGATGTGGAACGCCTACGGCGCCCCTCGAAGGGTCCTTCCCAGCAAGTGAACTGAACGGTCGGTATGTTCATAAGACTTCTCTCCATACTTTTCGGTGCGCTCGTGCTTGGCCTTGTCGTGGCCGCCGGTGCCGGGCTCTACCTGTTTCATCATTACGGCAAGGACCTGCCGGATTACGAGCAGCTGGCCGATTATCAGCCACCGACTGTCACTCGGGTTCATGCCGGGGATGGACGCCTGCTGGACGAACTTGCCATCGAGAACCGCATCTTTGTGCCAATGGAAGCGATGCCGGACATGATGAAGCAGGCTTTCATCGCAGCCGAGGATCAGAACTTCTATAGCCACCCCGGCATTGACGTACTGTCCATTGTCCGCGCCGCCATCACCAATCTGCGGAACCTGGGCACCAACCAGCGCCCCGTAGGCGCCTCGACCATTACCCAGCAGGTGGCGAAGAACTTCCTTCTGAGCAATGAAGTCAGTCTCGAACGCAAGATCCGTGAAGCCATCCTGTCGATCCGCATGGAACGCGCCCTTCCCAAGGATCGTATTCTCGAGCTTTACCTGAACGAGATTTACCTGGGCATGGGTTCCTATGGCGTGGCATCGGCGGCGATCAATTACTTCAACAAATCCATGGATGAACTCACCCTGGATGAAGTGGCTTACCTGGCTGCCTTGCCAAAGGCCCCCAGCAACTATCACCCCATTCGCAAGAAGGAAGCGGCCATCGCGCGCCGCAACTGGGTGCTCGGGCGCATGCTGGAAGACGAGGTCATCACAGAGGAACAGGCTGAAACCGCACGCGCCGCCGACCTGGAAATCCACAGCCGCGACGCAACCGAGGTTACCCGCGCCGACTTCTTTTCCGAAGAAGTGCGCCGTAAACTGGTCAAGCAGTTCGGGGACGATCAGGTCTATAACGGCGGCATGTCCGTGCGAACCTCGCTGGACCCGGAATTGCAGGAGATCGCACGTAAAACCCTACGCGACGGTCTGATTTCCTATGATCGTCGTCACGGCTGGCGCGGGGCGCTGGGTCAGATCGAATTCGGCGAGCAGGGCTGGGCCCAAAGTCTGAACGAACTGCCCATTCCTCCGTCTGCCGAACCCTGGAACATGGCCGCCGTCCTGGAACTCGACGAATCCGAGGCGCGCATCGGCCTGACGGACGGCTCGCGTGGCCGCATCCCGATGTCGGAACTCACCTGGGCGCGCCCCGCACTGGAAAACCAGGCTGTAGGCGCCCAGCCTTCAACACCGTCCGATGTTCTGGAAGTTGGGGACGTTATCCTGGTCGAAGCGCTGGAAGCCGAGCAAACTGATGGAGAAAGCGCCGCGGACAATGCAGAAGCTCAAGAAGAATCGTCGGTCCAGGACTATGGCCTGCGCCAGATTCCAGCCGTCAATGGAGCGCTGGTAGCTTTGAACCCCCACACCGGCCGTGTGCTTGCCATGCAGGGCGGATTCTCCTTCGCGCAAAGCGAATTCAATCGTGCCACCCAAGCCATGCGGCAACCGGGCTCCTCCTTCAAGCCCTTCGTCTACCTGACGGCGCTGAACAATGGCTTCACTCCTTCTACAATAATCCTGGATGCACCCTTCGTGGCAGACCAGGGCCCCGGGCTCGGCAAATGGCGTCCCAGCAACTACACGAACCGCTTCTATGGACCGACGCCCATGCGCATTGGCATCGAGAAGTCTCGCAATCTGATGACCGTGCGGCTGGCTCAGACAGTCGGTATCGAGAAGGTGGCCAACACGGCGGAGCGCTTCGGCGTCTTCGAGCATGACGTGATGCCAACCCTGTCCCTTGCGCTTGGCGCAGGCGAGACCACAGCCCTGCGATTGACGGCCGCCTATGCCAAGCTCGTCAATGGCGGCAAGGAGATCACACCCACCTTCATCGACCGCGTCCAGGGACGCCTGGGCCAGACACTGTTCCGGAACGACGACCGCTCCTGCGAGGCTTGCCGGAACGTAGAATGGAACGGCCAGGCCCCGCCACGCCTGCCTGATGACCGCGAACAGATTGTGAGCCCGGGCAGTGCATATCAGGTCGTCTCCATGCTGGAGGGCGTGGTCCAGCGCGGCACGGCAACGACCGTGGCCCAGGTAGGCAAACCGCTTGCAGGAAAAACCGGTACGACAAATGATTACAAGGACGCTTGGTTCGTCGGCTTCTCGCCCGACCTTGCCGTGGGCGTCTATGTCGGTTTCGACCAGCCCCGCAGTCTCGGCAGCGGCGAAGCCGGTGGCCGGGTTGCCGCCCCCATCTTCCGGGATTTCATGATGGATGCCCTGGAGGATGAACCGCCGATACCCTTCCGCATTCCCGAGGACATTCGCCTGGTCCGCGTCATCCACGAAACCGGGGAAGCGGCCCGTGGCCAGGGCGGTCAGGTGATCTGGGAAGCGTTCCAGGAAGGCACCGGCCCTGAGGATCGGCGGCGCATCACCACGGACGGAAGCATACTGGCCGAGGAACCGACTGGCGGTTCCTCGGTAAGTGGCGGCGATTCGTCCTCGTCCTCCAATGGCAGCACCGGTGGGCTGTACTAGCCCTGGGCAGGTCGGTTATAAGGCTAGCCGATTCAAGCGAGTCACACGCAACAGATTTTGGGAGTACCCGCACATGCGCGCTGAAACGCAAGCAGTGGTCGACGAGATTCGTCAGTCGTTGACCCTGCTGAGGAGGCATCTTTGACTGGGATAACGCACTCAAACGCCTGGAGGAGCTGAACGCCCTGGCCGAGGATCCCCAGCTATGGGCAGATCCCGACTCTGCCCAGAAGCTGATGCGCGAGCGCAGTAATCTGGAGGACAAGATCACGGCCTATCGCAACCTTGAGCAAAGGTTGGAGGATGCCTTGACCCTCTACGAACTGGGCGAGTCCGAAGAGGACGAGGACAGCTTGCAGGAAGCGCATGATCAGTTGGATCAGATCAAGGCCGAGGTGGCGAAGAAGGAAGTCGAAAGCCTTCTGTCCGGCGAAGCCGATGCCAACGACTGCTATCTGGAGGTGAACGCCGGTGCCGGCGGAACCGAGGCCCAGGATTGGGCACAGATTCTGGTGCGCATGTACACCCGCTGGGCCGAAGCCAAGGGCTACAAGGTCGAGTGGGTCGAGGAAAGCGAAGGCGAAGAAGCCGGGCTCAAGTCCGCAACCATGGTCATCCGTGGTCACAATGCCTTTGGCTGGCTGAAGACCGAAACGGGTGTGCACCGCCTGGTGCGCATCTCACCCTTCGACAGCCAGGCGCGCAGGCATACCTCTTTCGCCTCTGTCTGGGTCTATCCCGTGATCGATGACAGCATCGAAATCGAGGTCCTTGACAAGGACCTGCGGGTGGATACCTACCGTGCGTCCGGTGCCGGCGGCCAGCACGTCAACAAGACGGACTCTGCCGTGCGCATGACGCACATTCCCACGGGCATCGTGGTGCAGTGTCAGAACGACCGCTCGCAGCACAAGAACAGGGCCACGGCCATGAGCATGCTGCGTGCCCGGCTGTACGAACACGAGCTCCGCAAGCGCGAGGAAGCCGCCGAAGCAGAGTCAGCGGTGAAGACAGAGATTGGCTGGGGTCACCAGATCCGATCCTATGTCCTGCAGCCCTACCAGATGATCAAGGATCTGCGCACCGGCGTCGAGAAGGGCAATGCCCAAGGCGTACTGGATGGTGACCTGGATGATTTCCTGGAAGCTTCCCTGGCCTATCGCCTGGACCGTGGGTCCCAGCGCGGTGACCAGGACACAGCCTGAAGGACCCTCCATTGATGTCAGCAGAAGATAGAGCAGCCGGCCCGTTGTCCGGTGAAAGCCGGGCACAGCGACGCCAGCGGCGAGAGGAAAGACGCGGTGGGGTGCTCGACACGAGCGTTCCCTCGCCCTGCATTGCCATCTGCCAGATGGACAGCTCGAACCGGCAGTGCATCGGCTGTCATCGGACGATAGACGAGATTCGTGACTGGCCCATCCTGACGGCGGACGAAAAACGCGCCGTTCTCGCAGCCATTGAAGAACGCAAGAACGGCGCATAAGGTTTTCCGAGGGAGTCGGAAGGAAGGGGCGGTTCAGGCCGCCTCTTTTTTCTTCCGCTGAAGTGGATCATAGGCCAGGTTCGGTGCCAGCCAGCGCTCGGCGTCCTCAAGGGACATGCCCTTGCGCCTGGCGTAGTCCCTGACCTGATCCTCCTCGATCTTCGATACACCGAAATAGGCCGCTTCGGGATGCGAGAAGTAGTATCCGCTGACCGAGGAGGCCGGTGTCATGGCGCAGCCTTCGGTCAGTTCGATCCCGGTCCGCTCGGTGGCCTGCAGAAGATTGAAGAGCTCCGGCTTCTCGGTGTGGTCCGGACAGGCCGGATAGCCGGGCGCCGGACGAATGCCGCGATACTTCTCGGCAATCAGATCCTCGTTCTTCAGGTCCTCGTCCCGGACAAAGCCCCAGAACTCCTTCCGCACGCGCTGATGCATGCGCTCTGCAAAGGCTTCCGCGAAACGATCGCCAAGCGCCTGAACCAGAATGGCGTTGTAGTCGTCATTCTTCTTCTTCAGCTCGGTGGAAATCTGCTCCACTTCCTTGCCGGCCGTAACCGCAAAGCCACCGATGTAGTCCTCCACACCGCTCTCCTTGGGCGCAATGTAGTCGGCCAGGGCCAGGTGAGGCCTGTTCTTGCCGCTGCGGTCCATTTGCTGGCGCAGGGTATGGATGTAGGACAGGACCTCGTCGCGGTTCTCTTCGGTGTAGAGCTCGATGTCATCGCCCACCGAGTTGGCCGCCCAGAAACCGATGACAGCACGCGGACTGAACCACTTCTCATCAATGATCCGCTTCAGCATTTCCTGGGCATCCTTGAAGAGGTTGCGGGCCGTTTCGCCCACCTTCTCGTCCTCCAGGATGGCTGGATAGCGGCCGGAGAGCTCCCAGGTGGCGAAGAAAGGCGTCCAGTCGATGTACTGGCTCAACTCCTCCAGGTCATAGTTCTCGAAGGTCATGAGCCCAAGCTGGCCCGGACGTGGCGGCGTATAGTTCTGCCAGTCGAGCTGCAGCTTGTTGGCGCGAGCGTCCTCGATGGCCACCTGCTTGCGCCCGGCACCCTTCTTCTCGTGCTTTTCGGCGACCTGCTTGTACTCCTCCTCGATCTCGGCGACATAGTCGTCCTTCAAGGTCTTGGACATCAGCTTGCTGGCCACGCCAACGGCGCGTGAGGCATCGAGAACGTGAACCACAGGCCCGTTATAATGCGGGTTGATCTTGACCGCGGTGTGAACCCGGCTGGTGGTGGCCCCACCGATCAGAAGCGGTACATCGAAGTCCTGACGCTCCATCTCGGCCGCGATATAGCTCATTTCCTCCAGGCTCGGCGTGATCAGGCCGGACAGCCCGATTATGTCAACATTCTCCTGCTTGGCCGTCTCCAGGATCTTCGCGCTGGGAACCATCACGCCCAGGTCGATCACCTCGTAGTTGTTGCACTGCAGGACCACACCGACGATGTTTTTGCCGATGTCATGCACGTCGCCCTTCACGGTGGCCATCAGGATCTTGCCCTTGGCCTCCTGCTGGCCTCCCTTCTCTGCCTCGATATAGGGCAGCAGATAGGCCACGGCCTTCTTCATGACGCGGGCACTCTTGACCACCTGCGGCAGGAACATCTTGCCCTCACCGAACAGGTCACCGACGACGTTCATGCCGTCCATCAGCGGCCCCTCGATCACCTCGAGTGGTTTGTCGAACTGCTGGCGGGCTTCTTCGGTATCTTCCTCGACCCAGTCGGCGATGCCGTGTACCAGGGCATGGGTCAGGCGATCGCCCACCGAGCTCTCGCGCCAGGACAGGTCGGCCTCCTTCTTCTGACTGCCACCTTTCTTGAACTTCTCGCTGATCTCCAGAAGACGTTCCGTGGCATCCTCGCGGCGGTTCAGGATCACGTCCTCGACGGCTTCGCGCAGTTCCTCGGGAATGTCCTCGTAGACCGTGATCTGCGCCGGGTTGACGATGCCCATGTCCATGCCGGCCCTGATGGCGTGATACAGGAAAGCCGAGTGCATGGCCTCACGCACCGCGTCGTTGCCACGGAACGAGAAGGAGACGTTGGAGACACCGCCCGAAATGTGTGCATGCGGCAGGTTCTCGCGAATGCGGCGCGTGGCATTGATGAAGTCGACCGCATAGTTGTCGTGCTCCTCGATGCCGGTACCGATCGCGAAGATGTTGGGGTCGAAGATGATGTCTTCGGGCGGATAGCCGATCTGTTCGGTCAGGATCTTGTAGGAACGTTCGCAGATCTCGAACTTGCGGTCCTCGGTATCTGCCTGCCCCTTGCTGTCGAAAGCCATGACCACCACGGCGGCACCGTAGCGCTTCAGCTTCCGGGCCTGCTCGAGGAACTGTTCCTCACCCTCCTTGAGACTGATGGAATTCACCACCGGCTTGCCCTGGACGCATTTCAGGCCAGCCTCGATAACCGACCACTTGGAGGAGTCGATCATGATCGGAATACGGCTGATGTCGGGCTCGGAGGCGATCAGGTTCAGGAACTTCACCATGCAGGCCTCGGCATCCAGCATGGCATCGTCCATGTTGACGTCCAGGATCTGGGCTCCATTTTCCACCTGCTCACGGGCCACATCCAGGGCCGTGTCGAAATCGCCTTCGGAAATCAGGCGCTTGAATTTGGCAGAGCCGGCAACGTTGGTGCGCTCGCCGATGTTTACGAAACGGGCTGTTTCAGTCATCGCTTACAGCCTCCTTATCTTGGAAGGGTAAAGGGTTCGAGGCCGGAAAGCCGCATCAACGGCTCGAATTCCGGAAACTCGCGGGGCTTCTTGCCCTCAACGGCCTTGGCAATGGCCTCGATGTGTTCGTAGCGGGTGCCGCAGCAGCCGCCGACGATATTCAGCAACCCGTTATCGGCCCAGGACGAGATATGCTCGGCCATCTCTTCCGGGGTCATCTCGTACTCGCCGAACTGGTTCGGCAGGCCGGCATTGGGGTGCGAACTGATCCGCGTATCGGCCACTCGAGACAGCTCGGCAATGTGCGCACGCAGCTCACCCGGTCCAAGCGCACAGTTCAGGCCGACACTGAAAGGACGGACATGGCGCACCGAGTGCCAGAAGGCCTCAGGCGTCTGGCCGGAGAGCGTACGCCCCGACATGTCCGTGATGGTGCCGGAAATCATGATCGGAACATCCTCGCCCAGATCCTCCAGCAGCTCGTCAACGGCATAGAGGGCCGCACGCGCATTCAGCGTATCGAAGATCGTCTCCACCATAATCAGGTCGACATCGCCTTCGACCAGGGCCTTGGCGGATTCGTAATAGGCCTCACGCAACTCGTCATAAGTGACGTTGCGTGCGCCCGGATCGTTCACGTCTGGTGAAATCGAGGCTGTGCGCGAGGTTGGTCCCAGAACACCAGCCACGAAACGTGGCTTCTCCGGTGTCTTTTTGGTCATCTCGTCGGCAGCCTCACGCGCCAAGCGGGCACTTTCCGCGTTCATCTCATAGGCCAGATCCGACATGTCGTACTCAATCTGACTTATGGGATTCGCATTGAAAGTATTGGTCTCGATGATATCCGCACCTGCCTCCAGATAACCCAGGTAGATCTCCTTGATCAGCTCGGGCCGGGTCAGGCTGAGGATATCGTTGTTGCCCTTCAGATCCTTGGAATGGTTTGCAAAGCGGGTGCCGATAAAGTCCGCATCCTCGAGCTTCTGGTCCTGGATTGTGGTGCCCATGGCCCCATCCAGAACAAGGATCCGTTCATGTGAAATTTTCTTCAGAGCGGCCACTCGGGCCGCACGTCCGGTAGTCATCTAAACTCAGCTCCTTTCGGGAGTTACTCAGTCAATGCAATTCGGCCAGGATGGGATCCGGCCGTATCAGGCTTGACGGGGGTTCGCTTTCCTCAATGGCGCCCAGACGGGCGCGCAGGTCAGCATTCAAGGGGCGTAGGTTGTCTTCCGCTTCCAGGCGCAGCAGGCGGTCCAACTCTTCCGTATCCTCGGGAGTATCTCCGCCGCCCAGCAGATTGATGCCTTCTTCCCGTATGGCTCGCTGCAGCCAGCGGCCTCGGGAGGGCGCGCCTGGGCGATAGACAATAACGCCATCAGCCTGCGCGCGAGCGTGATCGGAAAAGCCTGTCCCGTCAACGCCGCCCTGCAGGAATATGGGTGCCCTGGCGCCGACAGCCTGCCGCGCCCTGGCCGCACCATTCAGGAAAATTGGCCCGCGTCCGATGCCCGGCGTGATATCCAGGGCGATGCCATCGACACCCCCGGACAACAAACCTTCGACCTGCAGGGCCACGGCCTGTTCGATTTCCTTCGGCGTCGTATCCCAGCCCTGGTCGCGAACCAACCCAAGAACAAAACGACGGCGACCACGGCCGGGCACGGCATCGACGGACTCGCATGCCAGCTGTGCTGCCGCATGGTTCAGGTAGAAAGCATGATCGGCCAAGCCGGCCGCCTCCAGCGAAAGCGGTGAAGCCGCCAAGGTATGGGTGCGCAGTACATCCGCCCCGGCACGCAGATAGGCCTCGTGCAGGTCACGCACCATTCCGGCACGTGTCAGGTTCAGGATTTCCAGGCAGCTTTCCGCGCCCCAGAGATCCCGTTCCACATCCAGGTCCTGCTGACGCAACCGGCGGCTCAAGGAGCCATCGGTCAGCAGCACCCGTCTGTCTAGGGCGTCATGTAGACAGCGCATTTCAGGCGGCCTCCTCCTCCAGGCGCGGCTGGATGCCCAGTTGCCGGCAAACCGCATGGGTCAGCGGTGCACGGTTCAGGGTGTAGAAGTGGAAGCGATCCACCCCTTCAGCCTGCAGGGCACTGCAGAGCTCGGCCGCGATGATGGCGCCGACCTGGCCGCGGGTTTCCGGATCGTCATCCAATCCCTCGAAACGCGGCCCCAGCCAGTCCGGCACGATGGCGCCGCACATATTCGCGAAGCGCACCATCTTGTGATAATCGTGGACAGGCAGGACGCCTGGAACCAACGGAACCTTGATCCCAGCCTTTTCCGCCTTGTCGCGGAACCTCAGGAAGGCTTCGACATCGAAGAAGAACTGACTGACCGCGCGTGTTGCACCGGCATCGATCTTCCTTTTCAGGTGCTCGATATCGGCCTCCTGTGAAGGCGAATCCGGGTGAACCTCGGGATAGCAGCCCACCGAAATGTCCTTGGCGCCACGCTTGGCGAGGACTTCGACGAGGTCGGCCGTATTTTCATAGCCCTCGGGGTGCGGCTTGTAGGGCTGCCCCGGCTCAGGCATGTCACCACGCAGCGCGACAAAGCGCTTGATGCCATAGCCCGTCCAGGTGTCTATGAGCTCGTCTATCTCGGCCTTCGACTGCCCCACGCAGGTCAGGTGGGCAGCGGTCTCGAAGTCCTTGCGCTTGCCCAGCTCTTTGAGAATGCGATTGTTCACATCCCGGCTGCTGCCGCCAGCCCCGTAAGTCATGGAGACAAACTCGGGTTCAAGCGGAGCCAACTGGTCCAGCGCTTCATAGAGTGAAGCCTCGGACTTTTCGGTACGAGGCGGGAAGATCTCGAAGGAAACTTTAAGAGTCATGAACTGACGGCCTCCTGACCGTTCGTTATTGAATCGTTTGCCTGCTTGGCAGGGACATCATTGGCCGGGCGGCGGCCCAGCCAGACGGAAACTGTTATCTCGCCGCCACGCAGGCGGATGGGCGATTCGACGACCAGGCCATTTTCCGCAAACAGCCCTTCGATGGTCATGTCGCCGAAGCCAAGCCAGCGATGCGCATGCTCCTCGCGCAATTCGTGGCGATTGTGCGGCGTAAAGTCGACAACGACCAGACGCCCTCCAGGGCGCAGAACTCGGGCGGTTTCGGCCACGGCACCCGCCGGCTGGCCGGCATAGTGAAGTGCCATGTGCAGCGTCACCGCATCGAAACGCCCGTCCTCGAAAGGCAGCTGCAACATGTCGGCCTGACGGACCTGACAATTGCGCAGGCCGCTACGGAACAATTCCGCACGGGCCACGGTCAACATGTCCCGCGACAGGTCGACCCCGATAGCATTCTTCACATGCGGCCCCAAAAGCTTCAGGACATGGCCAGTTCCCGTCGCGATATCGAGAAGCTCGCCCACGGGCTCTTTCTCGAAGACGCTCTTTAGGACGGCATCCACCTCAGCCGGATCGGCATGCAAGGCCCGCAACCGCGACCAATTGGTCGCATTGCGGCGGAAGTAAGCGGCCGCCTTGGTCGCCCAGCTTTCCTGAACCGACTGAAGGCGCAGGAGGTCCCGGCCATGCTGCGGATCGCTTTCGGGCAGCAGATCGGCAACCAGACGCGCAAGCGCCCCGTTCCCATGGCCTTCCGCAAGACGGTAATAGGCCCAGCTGCCTTCCTGATGGCGCTGTAGAAGCCGCGCCTCGACCAGCAGCTTGAGATGACGCGAGACCCGCGGCTGGCTTTGCCCCAGGATCTCAACCAGATCACTGACGGTCAGCTCAGCCTGCGCACAAAGCGCCAGTATGCGCAGCCTTGTTGGCTCCGCCACCGCTCTCAGACCTTGCAGCAGCTCGTCCATCTCAAACGAAACTCCCTTTCGAAGATGGACATAAAGATATCTTTATATGCTTATCAATGCAACCCCTGTCCTGGAAATGATACCCGAAGCCCCCTGCCCTGAACGGCCAAAGCCCCCGCGAACGGCTGAAATCCCTGTACAAAGTTTGCGCTTGCGGTTGCCATTGCGGCTGGCATCGTCAATATCAGCCCCGGTCATGAAAAATTCAGGGTTACCAAGGAACGGAGAGCGAACCATCACAACCAGGGACGAACACCACTCGGAGAAAAGCGCATGGAAGGATGAGGCACAGGGCAATGTCCTGGAGCACGCCGCTGCCGGAACGAATGTTTCTGGCCTGCGGGCTGCATTGGGCAGCTATGCCACAGGTGTCTGCATCGTCACCACGACCACAGAGGAAGGGGCGCCCATCGGGCTGACCGTCAATTCCTTCAACTCCGTTTCCCTGGAACCGCCCCTGGTCCTTTTCAGCCTTGCCCTGCGCGCGATGAGTCTGCCCGTCTTTCAACAGGCCGAACATTTTGCCATCAATCTGTTGAGCCGGGAGCAGGCCGCACTGTCACAGCGCTTTGCCAAACCATTGGCCGATCGCTGGGCCGGCGTCACCTACCGGACAGGTCGCGACAGTGGTTGTCCGCTGCTGCCGGGCAGCCTTGCGGTGTTCGAATGTACACGCCATGCCGTCCACGAGGGAGGAGATCACATCATCATCGTAGGTGAAGTCCGACGTCTGCATTGGGCCGGAAATGCCGAACCCCTGATCTATCTGCATGGCCAATACGGCCATTTCCAGCCCGACTCGGACTGATAGTGGAAGGCTTGGCCATCCCATGCTGATCGTACGCCACTACAAATCAGCTCCGGAGCAGGCACGCGGCGCCGTGGTCGTGATCGGCAACTTCGACGGCATTCATCGCGGACATCAGGCCCTGATCGCCAAGGGCCGGCGCCTGGCCGAAGAATTCGGTGCACCGCTGGCGGTTCTGACCTTCGAGCCGCATCCGCGCAGCTACTTCCAGCCTGACCAGCCTCCCTTCCTGCTGACACCCTTCCGCGTGAAGGCACAGCTGATTTCCGCGCTAGGCGTGGATATCCTGGTGGTTCAGCGCTTCAACAAGGCCTTCGCATCCCTGACCGCCGAAGAGTTTGTTGCCGATGTCCTGGCGGGCGGCCTGCAGGCGCGTCATGTGCTCGTTGGTGAGAATTTCCGCTTTGGCAAAGGCCGCGGGGGCGACCTGGCTCTTCTGGAACGCGAAGGCCGGACTCACGGCTTTGGAGTGACTGGCATGACCCTGGCCGGCGCGCCTGGAAAGACGGGACAGGACAAGCCACAGGAAGTCTTCTCCTCAAGCCTGGTGCGCGAATACCTGCGTGAAGGCAGCCCAACACGTGCCGCCCTGTTGCTGGGCCGCTACTGGGAGATTGAGGGACGTGTTCAGCCAGGCGCACGCCGCGGGCGCACGCTTGGCTTTCCAACGGCCAATATCGCATTGAAGAAGGAGATGTTGCGCCCGGCCTACGGTGTCTATGCCGTGCGCGCCACTCTGGAAGGCCAGGAAACGCCGCACTGGCGACCGGGAGTGGCCAACCTGGGGCTCAGCCCCATGTTCAACTACCAGGAGCCGCTACTGGAAGTCTTCCTGTTCGACTTCGAGGGTGACCTCTATGGCCGCAACATGCGCGTGGCGCTCATCGACTACCTGCGCGGCGAGATGACCTTCGACAGCCTGGATGCCCTCAAGGAACAGATGGCCGAGGACAGCCGCCGCGCCCGCGCCACACTTGCCTGGGAAGACTGGGACGCCCACTGGCCCGCCAGCCCCTTCCTGACGCCCTCCCAGCAATAACCGGGTCCGGTAAGGGCCTGTCACACAAGAAAAACGGGGCCGCCTAAGACAGGTGACCCCGCATTTTCCTGGAAAAAATCCGGCAAACCTCAGGCGTTTGGCTGCTTGGTGACGCGCAGATATGGCTTCTGCTCGTCCCAGCCCTGCGGGAAGAGCTTTTCAGCCTCTTCATTGCTGAGCGCCGGAACGATGATCACGTCCTCGCCATGCTTCCAGTTGACCGGCGTGGCGACCTTGTAGCCATCGGTCAGCTGCAGTGAATCGATCGTGCGCAGAATCTCGTCGAAGTTCCGCCCGGTCGAGGCCGGATAGGTCAGCGTCAGGCGGATCTTCTTGTTGGGGTCGATGATGAAGACCGAACGCACCGTCAGAGTGTCGTTGGCGTTCGGATGAATCATGTCATAGAGATCTGACACCTTGCGGTCCGCATCGGCCAGCAGCGGGAAGTTCAGGGCTTGTCCCTGGGTTTCCTGGATGTCACCGGCCCAGGCCTTGTGGTCGTCCAGCGGATCGACGCTGAGACCAATCACCTTGACGTTGCGTTTGGCGAACTCCGGAACGAGCTTGGCAGTATAACCCAGTTCGGTTGTGCAGACCGGCGTGAAATCCTTGGGGTGAGAGAAGAGCACCACCCAGCTGTCACCAGCCCACTCATGGAACGAGATAGGACCTTCGGTGGAGTCCTGTGTGAAATCGGGCGCTGTATCGCCGAGACGAAGGGTCATGGCTTTCCTCCTGGCCTGTATCAGGCCGTTGTGAATTGCGGATGTTTGACAAATGGCATGTTCGCATCTTTCCTGCAAGAGATGACTGGACAATTATTATTTTAACAGTACTTTAATGTATTATTTTGTCGCTTGCCCTGCCGTCCCTGGCGTTCGCGGGCATGTGGTCCATGTTTGCAGCCCTCACCCTTTGGCAATCAAAACAGGAACGTCGGAACGAAAGGATCCCTTCCATGGAGGACAAGGAACTCAAGGCCTGGCGCAAGGGTAAACGCCGTGAACTTTTGGAGGCACGCAGTGCCCTGGACCGTGAGACACGGCGGCAATACGGGGCGCGGATCCATCGTCAGCTGAAGGACCTCCTGGGCGATGTCTCTGGCCATTGTGTGGGTGCATACTGGCCTTTCCGCGGTGAATTCAATGTTCACCCCCTGCTGGAAGAGCTCCAGGCCAGCGGCACAAGCCTGGCCCTTCCTGTAGTGGTAGAGAAAGCCGAACCATTGGAATTCTGGAGCTGGCAGCCAGGCGCTCCTCTTGGACGCGGGGTCTGGGACATTCCCATTCCGGCCGAGCGCAATCCGGTTTCGCCGGATATCCTGCTGGTACCCCTGGTAGGCCACGACGACGAAGGGTATAGGCTGGGATACGGAGGGGGCTACTACGACAGGACGCTGGCTCAGTACAAGCGCAAGCCGCTCGCGATCGGGATCGGGTACAGTCTTGGTCAGCTGGACACCATCCATCCCCAGGATTTCGACATTCCAATGAGCCGGATCGTCACCGAGAGCTCAGGCTGATCCGCCCTCCGCAGCCGCTTCGGGTTGCAACTGACGCGCCATGTCCAGGCGATCTTCCAGGCTGCATGCCTCCGGATCCATTGCATCGATCCGTGCAAAGGGAAGTTCCAGCCCTGTTCGATTGGCGATCTGGATTGCCAGTCCTGGCCGTGCATTGAGTTCGAGAATCAGAGGTCCCCGCTTGCGGTCCAGGACCACGTCGACTCCCAAGTATCCGAACCCGGTCAGGTCTGCACAGCGCGCCGAGAGACGCAGTATATTCTGCCAGCCGGGAACCTGGAGCCCCTCCAATGCATGACCCGTATCAGGATGCAGGGTGATGGGATTGTCAAAGAGCATACCCCCACAGGTCATGCCGGTGGTCAGGTCGATTCCGACCCCCACACCCCCCTTGTGGAGGTTTGCCTTGCCGTCGGAAGCCCGGGTCGGCAGCCGCAACATCCCCATGGCGGGGACTCCGCGATAGACAATGACGCGCAGGTCCGGCACACCTTGATAGGTCACCTGGTCGAAAACGGAATCGAAATCCACCCGATACTCCACCATGGCCTCATCCGGTTGGCCGGCCAAGCTGTACATTCCGCTAAGGATGTTCACCAGGTGATAATGCAGATCCTCATCAGTGATCATGGTGCCATCGGCCTTGCGCCAGCCGTGGTGCATCCGGGAATCGATCACCATTATGCCATTGCCCTGGGAACCCTGGGCCGGCTTGATGACAAACCGCTCGCGGCCTTCAAGCAACTGCTCGAACCGCTTCACCTGCCAGTGTGCCGCCACCAGCGCATAGAGTTCGGGAACCGCCAAACCGGCCTCTTCCGCCAGCCTCTTGGTCTTTACCTTGTCGTCGACCAGCGGATAACGCCGCCGGTCGTTCAGCAGCATCTGATAGGAAGCATTGCGGGCATTGATGCCCAGCAAGCCAGCCTTCTTCATGCGGCGAGCCAGCCCGATCATGACGACTTCCGCTTCATCAGGCTTCGAAAACGGTAAAGCTCGATCAGCCGATAGCCTGTGTAACGCCCGAACAGCAGCATCAGGGCAAGAATCACCAGCAGAAGTTCAGGGAATGTGAACAGCAGATGTTCAACCTCCCAGATGTTCATGACGAAGTAGGCGATGACAGCGGCCAGACCGCTTCCCAAGCCCTCCTTGATGCTTTCGAAGGGCCCGTACTCCTCCCAGACAATGGACATGCGCTCGATGGTCATCGCCAGGATGACAATGGGGAAGAGGGCAATGGACAGCCCCATGCCCAACCGCACGGTTTCCAGTGCCGTACTGGCCACCGCCATGATCAGGATCACCACGGTCAGCACCGCTGACAGCCTGGGCACGAACAGCAGTTTCAGGCGTTCGAAGTAAAACCGGAAGAACAGGCCGACGGCCACCAGACCGGAGAACATGAGCAGTCCTGTAACCAGCTGGGTTTCCCGGAAGGCCAGAGCGATCAGCACCGGCATGAAGGTGCCGAATGTCTTGAGTCCCACCACCTGGCGCAGGATGACGATCACCAGAGCCCCAAGTGGAACCAGCATTAGCAGGCGATAAACGGCCTGGGTGTCCACAGGCAACTGGTAGAAGGTCAGTTTTCCAACGAAGCTGTCTTCCAGTTCCGTGTTCAGGTTGGCAAGCGAAATGCGCGGACGTGACTGCTCTGCAAAGGAGAGAGTCAGGTTGCTGAGCTCGGCACCACTCAACTGCATCTGGGGCGTCACGCCCCGCCAAAGAGGCAAAAGGTTTTCAGGTAGAGGCGTGTCGGGTCCTTCCAGTGAATACTCGCGCCATTCACCATCCATCAGGATCTCGACCCAGTGATAGAGTTCCGCTTCACGATCGATATCCCCCAGCTCCACACCGTGCACGGCGCGTGCGGGGATGTTGTACATGCGCAGTGCCCTCTGGGCGACCTCGGACTTGCGCAACAGCGAGGGGCCATTGTTGCCAAGCAGAAGCACTTCGTAATCCTGGGGATCCTCTGCATTCAAGCGACTGATTAGCTGCGCGAGAAAGGTTTCCGTATCGGCCGAGCCTTGTTCCAGGCTGTCCACGAACTGTTCCAGGGCGACGCGCTCGGTCGCATCAATTTCCTCCCGCCCAATCTCCAGAACAGCGTTCAGATCTTCCGGATTTTCGCTGCTCATCGCTGTGGAGAAGCGGTAGATATCGGCCTGATAGATCAAGGTTGCGGGACCTGAGCGGTCGCGCACCGACCACACCGCAAGTTCATTCCCCAGATTGTCCGTGGTCCGTGTCAGTCCGAAACCGCTGGACAGATAGGTCTCGTCGGTGATCCCAAAACGCCCCTGGGTTTGCGGCACATAGGTCGAGAAGATGGCTGGCTCACCATCTAGCTCGAGGTCGGCCCGGATCTCGAAACGCCAGGATTCGGCACGCTGTGAAGGCAGGATCGGGAAGTCGAGGACCTGGGACTTCCAGGCAAAGATCCCCAGCCCTGTAATGACCAGAAGGAAGACCAGGAAATAGAGATGCAGGCGTCTCACTCGGGCACCGCAAGGTCACAGTCAGGGGTGCTTGTATTCTTCTCGCTGCCATTCACGAGGATACCCGGCTGCATGAAGTTACGCCCGATCAGGGCCGAATACGTCAGCTCGGAGCGATCGTTCAGATTGACTTCCACAGTTTTCTGCAGGTTCCCCAGACAAACGTCCATCATGATGACCGGACGCGAGTTCTCCTCTCCGACAATCTTCACTGTGTGCAGAACCTCTCGTTCGTACTCGGCGTTCTTGCCGTCGTCGCCCTCCGTGGTGAAGCGCACCCACTCTTCATCATCCTTTTCGAAAGTCTCGATATCCGTGGCGTGCAAAGAAGTCGTTTCAGCTCCGGTATCCAGCCGCGCCTGCATTTGAATATTGCCCTCCACCAGGACAATCGGCTCCACATAGCCGAACAGGCGGACCTTGTACCAGTCCTCCTTCTCTTCGTCGTCCGCCAATCCGGGACTCACTCCGAGAAGCGTCGCACTCAGAATAAAAAAGCCCAGAAGGGCACTCTTGCGCCAGTCTATTGAGATCATGCGTCCTGTTATCCTGTCCCGCTTATCCTGCCATTGGCTCACTAGAAGCCGCTCCTATCCTGCTGAATTACAGGGCACGACCGTTCTTTGCAATCCGTCAGAAAGGGATCGAGTGGGCTCAAATGCAACCTGCACGCCTACTTTACCACTTATAGCCCAAACGGAGTCTCAGCGTGCGTTCGAACTGATCTGCCCTTCCGCGCGGCGCGCTGTCCAACTCGAGTTCCATAATCCCGGCCAGGTAAAGGTCGCCGAAAATCTTGTAGCGCAAACCTGTTTCCATATCGAACAGCAAACGCCCCGTGTCTCCATAGACACCCGTAGCGCCGCTCTGCTCATGGAAAAAGGACACGCCTTCGATCAGGTTGGACAAGCGCCGATCATAGTCAACGCCCCAGGTTGCAAGGAAGTCCTCGTACACACCATCGCCCTCGATCCGCTCGCGGAGATATCCGGGACCCGCCTGAAAGCTCAGGCTCTGCCGTTCACTGTCGAAAACGTCATAGCCGGCCTGCATGACAGTTGTGATACGGCGCTCCAGATCCGCAACGGAGTCCCGTCGGTACCGAATGCCCGGCGCGATAAAGAAACGTTCGCTCAGGTAGCGATTATAGGCTGTTCCAATATGCTGCTTGTCCACAAGCGTATCTCCCTTGGCACGTTCGTGGCGCAGCTCCGCGTTCAGGTCCAGGCGATCGTCATCCACGGCCCAGGAATTCTCCACGTCCACGAGATACTCCTGGCGCGTGTTCGCTGCCTCCACTGCGGCAAAGCCGATCTCCAGCGTCCCGCTCCAGGGAGACTCCGCTTCTTCCTGCTTTTCGGTTCTGCCAGCCGGCTTCTCTTCACTTGCATCCTTGCTTGAATGTAAGGGCGCGCTCGGGTGCTCCTTCTCCCAATGCCGGCCCCAATTCCGGGCAACGTTCTCATCCGTGTCACTCAGACGTTCGATCCGGGTTGTATCGATCCTCACTCTGCCGGAATAGCCGGTTTCCAATACCAGTATGTCGTCCTCTATCGCGATCACCTCGCCGCTGATGCGATCGCCATTGTCCAAGTGGACCTCAGCGGCCTTGGCGGGTATTGCGAATATGAAAAATGGCATGAGAAACCGAAACAGGCAGGGCAATCTTGAAAGCATGGGAAGTTTGTTTGCAGCCGACTTGTCTGCAGATGCGTTGCGGGCTGCATCCTGTGGACATAAGCTGTCTTGGAACAGTGCTCTTTTTAAGACAATTACAGGTCTTTAAGGGTTCCCTCATCTCAGGAATCCCAATTTTTCGGAACCGAAAGCGGCATGACGGACAAGAAGACAAGGCGCACGGCCACTCACTGGGGTGTCTACGACATCGAGACGCAGGCGGACAGCATAGTCTCGGTTCATCCCTGGCCCCTCGACCCAGACCCCTCTCCCATCGGGCAGTCCCTCGATGCCGTCGATGGACCGACCCGCGTGCGGCGCCCCGCTGTCCGCAAGGGCTGGCTGGAAGGCGGCCCCGGACAGGGGCGCCGCGGGGCCGAAAGCTTCGTGGAGATCGATTGGGACAGGGCGCTCGACCTTGCTGCCGGCGAATTGACCCGGGTGCGCCTGGAACACGGCAACCAGGCCATCTACGCGGGCTCTTATGGCTGGGCCTCGGCCGGTCGCTTTCATCATGCGCAAAGTCAGGTCCATCGCTTCATGTCTGCCTTTGGTGGCTACAGCCGCTCGGTCAACAGCTATTCTCTGGCTGCCGCCGAAGTGATCGTTCCGCACGTTGTCGGATATCGCTATGGGGATGTGCAGCTTGCCTCCACCTCGCTGAACGTCGTGGCCGAGGAAACGGACCTGATGGTCTGCTTTGGCGGCATCCCCTTGAAGAACGCCCAGGTCCAGAATGGCGGACAGGGACAACACCGCACAGGTGCATTGCTGAACCAAGCCCGGCGCAATGGCTGCCGTTTCGTCAACATTTCGCCCATCGCGCAGGATCTGGACCATAGGCTCGAGGCACAGTGGCTGGCGCCGCGGCCCAACAGCGATACGGCCATCATGCTGGGACTGGCCCACACACTGGTCACGGAAAACCTCCATGATCCGGCATTTCTGGAGCGCTATTGCGTCGGCACCGTGCCCTTCCTTGCCTACTTGAAAGGTGAACGGGACGGGCAGCCCAAGGACGCCGATTGGGCGGCCGAGATCAGCGGGCTGGCCGCAAACGATCTGCGCCAGCTTGCCCGCGAGATGGCCACCTCGCGCACCATGCTGAACGTCAGCTGGAGCCTGCAACGGGCCGAGCACGGTGAGCAGACCTTCTGGATGGTGATCGTCCTGGCCGCCATGCTGGGCCAGATCGGCTTGCCGGGCGGCGGTTTCGCCCTGGGATACGGCGCGGTTGGATCCGTGGGAAACGGCGCGGCACGGCACAAGCAGCCGACCCTGCCCCCCTTGCCCAACCCCGTGGACAGCTTCATTCCCGTAGCCCGCATTGCGGACATGCTGGAAAACCCGGGCAAGTCCTACAGCTACAATGGACAGACCCGCGCGTATCCGGACATTCGCCTGATCTACTGGGCTGGAGGCAATCCCTTCCATCACCATCAGGATCTCAACCGCCTGGCGGAAGCATGGCAGAAACCCGACACGGTCATCGTCAATGAGCCTTTCTGGACCGCGACCGCCCGCCATGCGGACATTGTACTGCCGGCGACAACACCACTCGAGCGTAACGACCTGAGTGGATCGTCGGCGGACGACTTCCTGGTGGTCATGGAACAGGTCCTGAGCCCTCGCAATGCGGCGCGGAACGATTACGACATCTTTTGTGGCCTGGCCGAGCGATTGGGATTCTTGGACACATTCAGCGAAGGCCGCGACGAAGCTGCATGGCTGGAAAAGATCTACGAGACCTTTCGCACGCAATCCAACCAGATACCCAGCTACGATACCTTGCGCGAGCGGGGCCACCTTCAGTTCGGCAACGAACAGGCCGGCCGTGTCCGCCGCATCCTGTTCGAGGACTTCCGCAGGGATCCCGATGCCAACCCCCTGCCCACACCTTCGGGCCGCATAGAGATCTGGTCACAGCGCATAGATGACTTCCAGCTGGACGATTGTCCGGCGCATCCCGCCTGGATGCCCGGAGCGGAGTGGCTGGGCGCCGCGCGCGCGGAACGCTTCCCGCTGCATCTGCTGACCCATCAGCCGGGAACACGGCTTCACAGCCAACTGGATGCGGGGTCACACAGCCGCGCCTGCAAGATACAGGGGCGCGAAGCCGTGCTGATCAATCCAGAGGATGCCAGCACCCGCGGAATTGACGATGGTGACCTGGTCAGGCTGTTCAACGATCGCGGCGCCTGCCTGGCCGGCGCCAGGCTCACACCCGAGATTCGCCCCGGCGTCATCTGCCTGCCCACAGGAGCATGGTATGATCCGGAGCAGCCAGGTGAAGCAGGCAGCCTGGAAAAACACGGAAACCCCAATGTCCTCACCCGGGATTGCGGAACCTCTGGGCTTGCCCAGGGCAGCAGTGCGCAGAGCTGTCTTGTGGAAATGGAACGATTCAAGGGTGATGCGCCGCCCGTCACCGCCTTCTTACCACCGTCCCTGGTACAGTCCACCTGAAAACAGGGCAAAGGCGGCTAGACAACTTCCCCCTGAAGCCCGCGGCGCGGAATACTGATGTCCTTGTGTACGCGTACACAGAGGATCAGGCCAAAGGAAGTCATGGCGGTCAACATTGCCGTTCCGCCATAGGACACCAGGGGCAGCGGGATGCCGACCACAGGCAGCAGACCCATCACCATCGCCATGTTGATGAAGACATAGAAGAACAGGTTGACGGTCAGTCCCAGGGCCAACAGGCGTCCGAAATGGTTACTGCTGGTCAGAGCCACGGCAAATCCGTAGAGGAACACCAGGAGATACAGGCCGATCAGACCCATGGCACCCACCATGCCGAATTCCTCGGCCAGCATGGTGAAGATGAAGTCAGTCTGCTTCTCGGGCAGGAAATTCAGATGGCTCTGTGTGCCCTCCAGGAAACCACGCCCGAAAACACCTCCCGAACCCAGCGCAATCTTCGACTGCGTGATGTGATAACCGGCCCCCAAAGGATCACTTGAGGGATCCAGAAAGGTAAGGACCCGGTTCTTCTGGTACTGGTGCAGGGAATTCCATGCCACCGGCAGGATTGCACCAGTCGCCACAGCAACCAGCAGGAACTTCCACAAGCGCACCCCCGCCAGCAGGAAAAGCGCCCCACCAGCCAGCACCAGCATGGTGGCCGTGCCCAGGTCCGGCTGTTTCAGGACCAAGCCGGCCGGTGCCAGCACCAGGAACAGCGGAAACAGCAGATAGAGTGGACGGCGCACATCCTCCAGGGAGAGGCTGTGGAAGTAGCGGGCCAGCGCCAGGACCAGCGTCACCTTCATGACCTCGGAAGGCTGCAACTGGATCACGCCCAGGTCGATCCAGCGCTGGGCCCCCATGCCAACGGTGCCCTTGAATTCCACGGCGACCAGAAGAATCAGCGTAATGAAATAGGCCGGATAGGCGAACCTGAACCAGATGCGAATGTCGGTCAGGGCAATGGCGATCAGAAGAACGAACAGGACGGCGAAACGGATGAGATGACGCTCAGCCCAAGGCTCCATGCTAGCATTTGCTGCCGAATAGAGCATCCCGGCACCGACGCCGGCCAGCGCACAGATCAGCAAGACCACGGCCCAGTTGACCTGAAGCAGTTTCTGCAACAGAGACATGGACGGCGTACGCCGGAAGCTGAGATTGTATCCCGTCATTCTGCTATTCCTTCAGACCGGCCAAGGGCGAAGGCGGCATGGCATCCATGGGATCGCGCCGCTGCGTCTCGATCAGCAGGTCACGTGCGATGGGTGCGGCGACGGAGCCGCCACCGCCACCGTGCTCGACCACCACGGAACAGACATAGCGTGGATTGTGGACGGGTGCGTATCCGACGAAGAGGGCGTGATCCCGCCGGCGCCAGGGCAGGTCCTCGTTGCGCACGATGCCAGCTGCACGCTCGGAGGCCGTGATGCGACGCACCTGGGAGGTTCCGGTCTTCCCCCCCATTTCCCAGCCCGGCAGGTGGATACGAGCCGAGTAGGCCGTACCGCGCCGCTCGTTACAGACAGCATCCATGGCATCCAGGATCGACTTCACCTGCAGGGGCATGAGCCCAAGGTCCGGCGATTCCTCCTTGACCTCCTCGGTGATGTTCTCGACGCCCACGATGCGGCGCGTGACATGTGGACGAATGGCCTTTCCGCCATTGACCAGGCGCGCCGTCATCACGGCCAATTGCAGCGGCGTTGCCAGCATGTAGCCCTGGCCAATGGCCTGGATCAGGGTTTCGCCGCCTTGCCAGCGCTCTCCGATGTTGGCCAGCTTCCAGTCTTCCGTCGGCATCAAGCCTGTTCGCTCGCTCGGCAGGTCAATGCCCACGGTCTGGCCAAAACCCATGCGCCGCGCCATGGAAGCAATGGCATCGATCCCCAGACGCTTGGCAATATCGTAGAAATATACGTCACAGGACTGCTTGAGCGCATCGCGCATATGCATTCGCCCGTGACCGCCACGCCGCCAGCAATGGAAACGGTGATTGCCCAGATCCATATAGCCGGGACAGTAAACCTCCTCCTGAGGCCCTATGTGATGCTCCATGGCCGCCAGACTCACCACCATCTTGAAGGTCGAGCCTGGTGCGTATTGACCGGATATCGCCTTGTTGCTCAAGGGCGAGAGGGGGTCCTCTATCAGGCTGCGCCATTCCGAGGAAGACAGCCCGCGCGTGAAGGCAGAAGGATCGTAACTGGGCACCGAAACGAGGGACAATACATCCCCTGTAATGGCATCCATCACGACTGCGCTGGCACTGCGCTCGCCGATCAGGCGCTGGTGCGCATAGTTCTGAAGTCCCATGTCCAGCGTCAGCTCAACATCGTGACCGGGTTGCCCCTCGACGCGCGAAATCTGCTGCATCACACGACCGACGGCGTTGACCTCCACCTGGGTGTTGCCGGCCCGGCCGCGCAGCTCCTCGTCATGAACCTTCTCGACGCCATTCTTGCCGATCCGAAAACCCGGCAGTTCCAGAACGGGATCGCCTGTCAGGTCCTGTTCGCTGACCGCGCCGACATAACCGACGATATGCGCCAGGGTCGGTCCGTAAGGGTAGTGGCGACTCTGCCCGGCTTCCACAAAGACACCCGGCAGCTCCACCGAGTTGACGGCGATCCGGCTGACCTGATCCCAGGTCAGGTTGTCCTTCACCTGCACCGGAACGAAGGAGCGGCGCGCGGCAATATCCCGCTTCACGCGGGCACGATCTTCCCTATCCAGGTGAATGATATGGGTCAGCGCGTCCAGGGTCCGGTCCACGTCCTGTGCCTGCTCGGCAACCATATGAACCTGATAGTTCTGCCGGTTGACGGCCAGCGGGATTCCGTTGCGGTCAACGATCCGTCCCCGTCGTGGTGCGCTGAGGCGCATGGAAATGCGGTTGTCCTCGGCCAACAGGCGATAGCGCTCGGCATCGACCACTTGCAGGTAATAGAGGCGTGCGCCCAGAACAGACAACAGGGCGGCCTTCGCGCTGCCCAGAAGCAGGGCGCGGCGCGTGAAGGACTTCTGCCGATTCTGTTCCTCGGTGCGAGCTCTGCTCATTGCCTGACGCCTGTCATGCCTGTCTTAAACTTGTAAAGCAACATGCACTCAATTCAAGAACAGCTGCTGCGCCCGTGCCAGCAGCCAGGCCAGGCAGGGATAGGAAGCCACGGTCAGGGCATACTGCAGCATTACGGGGTCCCCTGATGGCATCATCGGCATCAACAGGGCAGCCAGCCCCCACCCCAGAGTATAGGCTATCGCGGAAAAGAGCGCGAAGATCACCCAAAGCATCGGAAAGGTGGAGTTGGTGAATATTCGTCTCTGGCCCATGACGGCCAGATGAACGACCAGCAGCATCATGATACCGGTGCCCAGCGGCACGCCGGTCAGGAGATCCTGCACCAGCCCGATCAGAAAAGTGGCCCAGAGGGGCAGCAGATCTGGCCGGAACACGGCCCAGTAATAGACTGCGGGCATCGCCAGGGACGGCACGACCGGAGCATAGTCCGGTGTGTTGAATGGCAACAGGCTGAGCAATACCAACAGCAACGTCAGCACGAAAGGAATGATCGCCCGGGCTGCGCTGTCGAGGCGATACCAGAAGCCCGTCTGTTTCATGGTTTCAGTTGACTGCCGCCTGGTCCTGACTTTCGACCAGCGGCGCAATCAGGCCAGGCAACTCGTAATCCACCAAACGCAGGAATTCGGGGTCGCGCCAATCAGAGTAGAGACGCACGCGGGCACCGGTTTCGTCCACCTGCGAGATCACGCCGACAGGAAGACCGGAGGGAAAAACACCACCATCCCCAGAGGTCATGATGGGTTCGCCGACATGCACCTCTTCATCGGGAGCCACATAGCGCAATGCAGGTTCGGGCGAGTTGTCTCCTGCCAGGACCGCCCTCTTGCGGCCCGGCCCGACTGCGACAGGGATGCGGCTGTTCAGGTCGGTCAGCAGCAGAATTCGTGCCGAATTCTCGGCAACCTCGACCACACTGCCCACGAGCCCCTGCCCGGCCAGAGCCGCCTGTCCCCGGCTGACACCGGCCTCTTCGCCTGCCGCGATCAGGACACTCCGCACAAAAGCCCCGCCACTGTCCCCGACAACACGCGCTGTGATGAAGCGCGTACCGGGTTCGGGCACCAGATTGAGAAGATTGCGCAGGGCCGCGTTCTCGGCTTCCAGCTGCTGGGCTCTATGATGCCAGGCCATCAGGCGTTCGTTCTCGGCCCGCAGGTCAGAATTGATCTGGCGCAACTCCGCGATTTCGCGGACGTTGGTCACGAGTTGCTCGACTGTATTCACCGGTTTGGCCAGGGTCTCCAGTACGGGCGTGGTGATGTCCACCACCTGGGCCCTCAGTGTTTCGACGAGCCGATTGTCCGTACTGCCCATGACCATCAGTGCGAAGGTCATGCCTATGATCAGGAGGAAACTGAAACGCTGCGCCCAAGCCTTGAGAGGCGTGGCGATGCGAGACATTGTTCCGGTCCTGTGCTTCAAGACCCTCCTCCTGTGGATGGCATATCCATCCTTACGGATTAACCCGTATTCCGGAATCGTAAGAGATTACGAAACAAATTGAAAGCTACATCTGATTGTCGACGCCGAGAGTCCTGCGACTCCGAACAACGCAGACCGTTAATACATGGTGATGAGGACGTTCTTCAGCGTCTTCATCTCCTCCAGACAACGCCCGGTGCCCAAGGCCACACAGGACAAGGGATCGTCGCCGAGAGACACCGGCAGCCCCGTCGCCACGCGCAGCACATAGTCCAGGTTGCCCAGCATCGAGCCGCCACCGGTCAGGACAATGCCCTTGTCGACAATATCGGCGGCCAGCTCCGGCGCAGTGCCTTCCAGAGCGACTTTCACGGCCTCGACAATGGCCCCCACCGGCTCGGCCAGGGCCTCCGCCACTTGGCGCTCTGAGATGACCAGTTCCTTGGGCACGCCGTTCATCAGGTCACGGCCCTTGATCTCCAGCGTCCCGCCATCACCATCCTCGGGCGGACAGGCCGAGCCGATCTCTTTCTTGATACGTTCGGCCGAGCCCTCGCCCACAAGCAGATTATGATTGCGACGGATGAAGGCGATGATGGCTTCGTCCATCTTGTCGCCTCCGACACGCACGGAGCGTGAATAGACGATCCCGCCCAGCGACAGCACGGCCACCTCAGTGGTTCCGCCACCAATATCAACCACCATAGAGCCCGTGGGCTCTGTCACGGGCAGGCCGGCACCGATGGCAGCGGCCATGGGCTCCTCGATCAGGAAAACCCGCCGCGCACCAGCAGCTTCCGCCGATTCCTGAATGGCACGGCGTTCGACGGCCGTGGAGCCGGACGGCACGCAAACAATAATCTGCGGGCTCGTGAAGGATCGCCGATTGTGCACCTTGCGGATGAAATGCTTGATCATTTCCTCCGCCACTTCGAAATCGGCGATCACGCCATCACGAAGCGGGCGGATTGCCTGGATGTTACCAGGTGTACGGCCCAGCATCAGCTTGGCTTCGTCACCGACGGCCAGCACCTGCTTCTTGCCGCGGATTTCCGCGATGGCAACAACGGATGGCTCATTCAGGACGATGCCGCGGCCCTTGACGTAGACCAGTGTATTGGCTGTACCGAGGTCAATGGCCATGTCGGCAGACATGAAGCCGAGAATGCGCGACATCATAGGCTTGTGAGGTCCCCTCGAGACTGAACAGACGCGGCAGTGTGACAGGCACCCTTATGCCGCAAGAACGTTAACGTCGCCTTAGCGAATAACGTTCCGCCCACGCGATTTCAAGGAAAGCTTTTGCAATGGGCAAATAGAGAGGCCTGGAGCAGTGCAAAAAATGGCGGCCTCCCGGCAGGAGGCCGCCTTCCGTCTCATTGTTGTCACCACCGCCGATCAGGCCGTCATAGCCGTGGGTTCCGTTTTCTCCCGTTTCACCATCATCTTGTTCAGTGCATTGATGTAGGCACGGGCCGAGGCCACCAGGGTGTCGTAGTCCGCACCCTGGCCATTGACGGTCTTGCCGTTCTCTTCCAGGCGCACGGTCACCTCGGCCTGGGCGTCGGTGCCTCCGGTCACGGCATGAACCTGATAGAGCTGCAACTGGGCTTCATGCGGGATCAGTTCACGGATCGCGGCGAAAGTCGCATCGACCGGCCCATTGCCCTCGGCCTTTGCCTTCTGCTTCTCGCCGCCGATCTCGACCTCCAGCTCCGCTGTCTGAGGGCCCTCGGTGCCGCACTGGATGCCCAGCGAGACGAAACGGATATGGTCGTTGTGGCGCACCACGGCATCATCGACCAGCGCAATGATATCCTCGTCGAAGATTTCCTTCTTGTGGTCGGCCAGATCCTTGAAGCGCACGAAGGCGTCCTTCAACTGATTTTCCTCCAACTCGATGCCCAATTCGGCCAGTTTCGACTTGAAGGCATGCTTGCCGGAGTGCTTGCCCATCACCAGCGTGGAGCGGTTCAGCCCCACGGATTCCGGCGTCATGATCTCATAGGTTTGGGCATTCTTCAGCATGCCGTCCTGATGAATGCCGGATTCGTGCGCGAAGGCATTGGCCCCGACGATGGCCTTGTTCGGCTGGACCGAGAAGCCGGTGATCGTGGAAACCAGCCGCGAGGCCTTGGTGATCTTGGTGGTGTCGATGCCGGTGGAATAGGGCATCACGTCATTGCGGGTGCGCAAGGCCATGACGACCTCTTCCATGGCGCAGTTGCCCGCACGCTCGCCAATGCCATTTACGGTGCACTCGATCTGCCGCGCCCCGGCCTGCACGGCCGCCAGCGAATTGGACACGGCCAGGCCCAGGTCATTGTGACAATGCACCGACAGCACGGCCTGGTCGATGTTCGGAACACGATTCATCAACATGCGGATCATCTCCGCAAATTCCTCGGGAACAGTATAACCAACGGTATCGGGGATGTTGATGGTACGTGCCCCTGCCTTGATGGCACCCTCGACACAACGCGCCAGGAAGTCATGCTCCGTGCGCGTTCCATCCTCGGGAGACCATTCCACATTGTCGCAGAGATTGCGGGCATAGCCGACACTCTCGACGACGGCATTGTAGACGTCCTCCGGCTCCATCTGCAGCTTGTACTTCATGTGCAACGGGCTGGTGGACAGGAAGGTGTGGATCCGCGGGCTCGCGGCCGGCTTCAGGGCTTCCCAGGCGCGATCGATATCCTTGGGCGTGGCGCGGGCCAGGCCGGCAATCGTGGAATTGCGGACCTGCTTCGAGATGGCATTGACTGCTTCGAAGTCTCCGATGGAGGCGATCGGGAAACCGGCTTCGATAACATCGACGCCCATTTCCTCCAACGCGCTGGCGACGGCCAGCTTTTCCTCCAGGTTCATGGAGCAGCCTGGCGACTGCTCGCCATCACGCAGAGTGGTGTCGAAGATGATAACGCGGTTGGTGTCTTTTTCGTCGATCTGTACGGAACTCATGGATATTTCCCTCTCCTTGGAATCCTTGGCTGGCGGAAATTGCGCGCCCTAGCCTCGGAAGTTTCATTTGTCAGACTATCCCCTGCCCGCTTGCCGTTCTCACGGCTGTGGCGTTCAGGGGCTGATAAGGAGAAGGAGGAGAGCGCCGCCGGATAGGCGGAGATCGGTCAGATCGATTGCGCGCGCAGCCGCGATATCCGCGGATGCGGACTTCGGCAGTTCATTCTCTGTGCGCAGCTCTTCGGACATGTTCCAGTCTCTAACCTAAAGCTCTGGTTCATATACATAACGCTGATTCGCCTGCGCGACAACAGGGAATCTGTACACGCGGCTGGAGCCTGCCGGCAGGACAGGATAGATTTCCGGCCAGATCGCCATCATCAGCAGGGAGCCCTCATGAGAGCCGTCCTTTTTGAAGACTTCGCACAACCACCCCAGGTGCAGACTGTGCCAGACCCCGCCCCTGCACTGGATGGTGTCGTCATCAAGGTCGAAGCCACCGGCCTCTGCCGCAGCGACTGGCATGGCTGGATGGGACACGACCCGGATGTCCGACTGCCTCATGTGCCGGGACATGAGCTGGCTGGAACGGTGGCCGCCGTGGGCGAACGCGTCACCCGCTGGCGTGGCGGGGAACGCGTGACCCTGCCCTTCGTGGGCGGTTGCGGCAGCTGCGGCGAATGCCATTCGGGCAACCACCAGGTTTGCGAAAACCAGTTCCAGCCCGGCTTCACGGCCTGGGGGTCCTTCGCGGAATACGTGGCCATCGACTATGCCGACACCAACCTCATCCCCCTGCCCCAGGAAATGAGCTTCGAAGTGGCCGCCAGCCTGGGCTGCCGCTTTGCCACCGCCTTTCGCGCCATTGTCGACCAGGGCCGGGCCCAGCCTGGCGAGTGGATCGCCGTCCACGCCTGCGGCGGCGTCGGCCTGTCCGCTGTCATGATCGCCTCTGCCCTGGGGGCCAGTGTCGTCGCCGTGGATGTCAGCGAGGACAAGCTGCGCCTTGCCGAAGAACTGGGCGCCGTTGCCTCGATCAACGCTGCCCGCAGCACGGATGTGCCGGAGGCGATCCGGGAGGTGACGGCAGGCGGCGCGCACCTCTCCCTCGATGCGCTTGGTCACCCCGCAACACTGTTCAACTCTATTTCCTGCCTGCGGCGACGGGGCCGGCATGTCCAGGTGGGACTGACGCTTGGCGATCAGAAGCATCCATCGGTACCCATGGACCGCATCGTAGCCCACGAACTGGAAGTCCTGGGCAGCCATGGCATGCAGGCCTTCCGCTATGACATCATGCTGGAAATGATCCGCCGCGGACGCCTTGCACCGGAGAAGCTGATCGAAAAGCGAATCAGCCTGGATGAAGCGCCGACCGCCCTGATGTCGATGGATGAATTCGACGGCCGTGGCATCAAGGTCATCACGCAATTCTGAAGCGCCTTCTTCCCTCTGCCACATTCGCCTGACAGGCTGTCTGGACCATGAGTCCACTGCCGCCTTTCCACCGCCACCGGGGGGTCTTGCTCCCGGCTATTCTTCTGGCCCTGGTCCTGCTGCCGTCTTGCTCCCAGCGTGGCGGCGAGGCACTTGCACTGCTGGACAGCTTCTCCGGAAGCCAGCGTGACGACACCCCTGCCATCAGCCGGGAGTCGGGACGGCTGGACAGCAGCCAGGGAACTTTCGAGGTTGATGTCTACACGCGCACGGACGGCCAGGAGCGTGCAAACCTCCTGCTGGTGCCCGGTGTCACGCCCCAGGGCCGAAACGACCCGAGGCTGGTGGAATTCGCCGAGTTGCTGGCCCAGGCGCAATTCAGGGTGATCGTGCCCGAGTTGACCAACCTGCGTGAACTGAAGGTCTCGGCAGAGGACGCAGACGCCCTGGGCGCGCTTCTTGAGCATCTTTCAGGATCGGCCGAAACAGAAACGCGCCCCTTGGGCCTGGTGGCCATTTCCTATGCAGCGGGACCGGCCCTGATCGCGGCCAGCCAGGCAGCGCCACAAGACAGGCCGGACTTCATGCTGGCCATCGGCGGCTATTACGATACCGAGAACGTGGTGCGCTACTTCACCACCGGCGCCTTTCGCAGACCGGATAACCAGGATTGGCAGGAAGGTCAGCCCCACCCCAAGGCGCGCTGGATGTTCCTGCAGGCCAATGCGGAACGCCTGGACAATACCGATGATGCTTCAACACTGCGCAGACTGGCAGCAACCAAGCTTTCTGACCCCTCTGCCAGTATATCCGCATTGCGCTCCAGGCTCGGCCCGGAGGGCCGGGCCGTTCTGGCGCTGCTGGAGAACGATGACCCGGACGAGGTGACGGCGCACATAGCATCGCTTCCCGAGGAACTGCGGCGCGAACTTGCCGCCCTGAACCTGGCAGGACGCTTCCTTGACGCACTCGACTTCCCAATCCTGCTGCTGCACGGGCGCGACGATCCGGTCATTCCCTACAGCGAAAGCCTGCGCCTGGCCGAGGCCCTGCCTGATGGCAGGGCCGAGGTCACCCTGACCGAGGGCCTGATGCATGTTGAAATGAGCGACAGCCGGATTTCAGACGGCCTGCGGCTTTATGACCTGACGGTGCGCCTTCTGGAACTGCGCGACGGCGTCGAATAGGCGAAGGAAATAGAAAAGCCGGGGCAGGCCCCGGCTTTTCCCAAACGATCACTGTGCAGGACAGCTTCAGTTCTTTTCCTTGTCCACCAGCTTGTTGGCCGAGATCCAGGGCATCATTTCGCGCAGCTTGGCGCCGACCTCCTCGATCTGATGCTCGGCATGCCGGCGACGAGTCGCCTTGAAGCTGGGCTGCCCCGCCTTGCACTCCAGCACCCAGTCGCGGGTGAAAGCGCCGGACTGGATATCCTCCAGCACTTCACGCATCTCGGCCCGGGTCTCTTCGTTAATGATGCGCGGACCCGAGGCATAGTCGCCGTATTCGGCCGTGTTCGAGATGGAATAGCGCATATTGGCCAGTCCGCCCTCGTACATCAGGTCGACGATCAGCTTCACCTCGTGCAGGCATTCGAAATAGGCCATCTCCGGCGCATAACCGGCCTCGACCAGGGTTTCGAAACCCGCGGTGATCAGGGCCGAAAGCCCGCCACAGAGCACCACCTGTTCACCGAACAGGTCGGTTTCGCATTCCTCGCGGAAGGAGGTCTCGATCACGCCGGCGCGCCCGCCGCCAATGGCCGCGGCATAGGACAGGCCGATTTCGTGTGCGTTGCCACTGGAGTTCTGCTCGACGGCCAGAAGGCAGGGCACGCCGCCACCACGGGCGTATTCGCTGCGCACGGTATGGCCAGGGCCCTTGGGCGCCACCATGAAGACGTCCAGATCGGCACGCGGCTCGATCAGCTTGAAGTGAACGTTCAGTCCATGGGCGAAGGCAATGGCTGCGCCTTCCTTCAAGTTCTCGTGCAGTTCGTCGTTGTAGAGATCGGCCTGCAGTTCGTCCGGTGTCAGGATCATGACCACATCGGCCCAGGCGGCACCTTCGGCCGGAGTCATGACGGTGAAGTCGGCGGCTTCCGCCTTGGGGGCGGAGCGCGACCCGGCACGCAGGCCGATGCGGACCTCCTTCACGCCGCTGTCCCGCAGGTTCATGGCATGGGCATGGCCCTGGCTGCCATAGCCCACGATCAGGACCTTCTTGCCCTTGATCAGGTTCACATCGGCGTCGCGATCGTAGTAAACGCGCATGATTGGCTTTCTCCCTCTCTGGTGACCTGCCCGGGTTCAGCCGGACATCGACCGGGACGGTCACCGGTCTCGATGATGGTTTGAAGAGCCTCTGGCGCGTGCACCGGCCTGCACTCTGCCCACTGAGGCTGGGCTCTCCCGTGATCGGACCGCCCCCGAAAGCACGGTCATGAAACGCAACGCTCCTTCTAGCCGCCCGCATCGACAGCCGCAACGACACAGGACCGCACTTACATAGGCCCTCGCCTACAGGCTCCCTCTATTACAGGCCTTCTGCGCCGCGCGCGATGGCCACCACCCCCGTGCGACTGATATCGGACAGGCCCAGCGGCCCCATCAATTCGGTAAAGGCGTTCAACTTGCCGCTGTCGCCTGAGATCTCGAAGATGAAGTGGTCATGGCTGGAATCCACCACCCGGGCTCGAAAGACGTCAGCGATACGCAAGGCCTCGACCCGCTTCTCGCCGGTTCCCACCACCTTCACAAGCGCCAGCTCGCGCGGCACATGCGGGCCCTCGCGCGTCAGGTCGCTCACCCGGTGGACCGGGACCAGACGACCCAACTGGGCCTTGATCTGCTCCAGGATCATCTGCGTTCCACTGGTGACAATGGTGATGCGCGAGAGATGCTCCGAGGAATCGACCTCGGTCACCGTCAGGGATTCGATGTTGTAGCCACGGCCCGAGAACAGGCCGATGACGCGGGCGAGCACACCCGGTTCGTTGTCCACCAGCACAGCAATGGTGTGCGTCGCGATTTCTTCCCCGACTTGCGGGTTGGGACCATATGCCATTTCAAACCGTCTTTTATTGTTTCTTGCTTGCGTCTGCTGCCAGCCGGAAATGTCGGCTCAGACCAGCACCATGCCTTCTTCCGAAATCGGCTTGGCTGCCCGGTCATCGGGTCCCATGAGCATTTCGTAATGCGCCGCGCCAGAGGGAATCATCGGGAAGCAGTTCTCGTTCTGGGTCACGCAACAATCCAGAATCACCGGCCCCGGCGTTTCGACCATGCGGCGAATGGCGTCGTCCAGTTCCGAGGCCTTGGTGCAGCGGATACCGGTCGCCCCGAAAGCCTCCGCCAATTTGACGAAATCCGGCAGGGAGTCGGTGTAGCTTTCCGAGTAGCGCCCGCCATGCAGCAACTCCTGCCACTGCCGGACCATGCCCATCCACTGGTTGTTCACGATGAAGACCTTGACCGGCAACTTGTGCTGAATCAGCGTCGACATCTCCTGGATGTTCATCAGGATCGAGGCTTCGCCCGCCACATCGATCACCAGGGACTCCGGGTGCGCGACCTGCACACCCATTGCCGCCGGCAGGCCGTAACCCATGGTGCCCAGACCGCCCGAGGTCATCCAGCGATTGGGCGCCTCGAACTTGATGTACTGGGCGGCCCACATCTGATGCTGGCCAACCTCGGTGCTGAAGTAGACATCCTTGTCGCTGGTCAAGTCGTACAGCCGCTTGATGGCATGCTGCGGCTTGATCTCCTCACCATCCTGGCGATAGGCCAGACAGTGGCGCGCACGCCATTCCTCGATCTGGTTCCACCAGGCCTTCAGGCTGTCCTGGTCCAGGCTGTTGCCCTTCTCGCTCCAGGCCTTGTTCATGGCCTCCAGCGCTTCCCCCACATCGCCGATGATCGGCAGGTCCACCATCACCGACTTGTTGATGGAACTGGGATCGATGTCCACGTGGATCTTCTGGGAATTGGGCGAGAATTCCGACAGCTTGCCGGTCACGCGATCATCGAAGCGGGCCCCCAGGTTGATCATGACGTCGCAGTTGTACATGGCCAGGTTGGCCTCGTAGGTCCCGTGCATGCCCAGCATGCCCAGGAATTGGGGATCGCTGCCGGGATAGGCGCCCAATCCCATCAGGGTACTCGTACACGGCATGCCCGTGGTCTTGACGAACTTGCGCAGCTCCTCCGTGGCCTTTTCGCCCGAATTGATGACCCCGCCGCCATAGTAGACGATCGGGCGGCGCGCCTCGGAAATCAGTTTCACGGCCTCGCGGATGCGCCCGGGCTCGCTCTTCACCTGCGGGCGATAGCTGCGATGCTTGACCTCGCCCCGCTGGGTATAGCGGCCGTCCGTTTGCAGAACGTCCTTGGGCAGATCGATCACGACCGGGCCGGGCCGGCCGCTGCGCGCAACATAGAAGCCTTCATGCACCTGCCGGGCCAGGTCGTTCACGTCCTTGACCAGGTAATTGTGCTTGGTACAGGGCCGTGTGATGCCCGTGGTGTCGGCTTCCTGGAAAGCATCGTTGCCGATCAGGTGCGTGGGCACCTGGCCGGTCAGGCAGACCACGGGAATGGAGTCCATCAGGGCGTCCGTCAGGCCGGTCACGGCATTGGTCGCCCCAGGACCTGAGGTCACCAGGACGCAGCCTACCTTGCCCGTCGAACGGGCATAGCCCTCGGCTGCATGCACGGCCGCCTGTTCATGGCGCACCAGAATATGACGAATGCTGTTCTGCTGGAAAAGCGCGTCATAAATGGGCAGGACGGCACCACCGGGATAGCCGAATACGACATCGACCTCCTGCTCGATCAGGGCCTGGATCAGCAATCTGGCGCCACTCTGCAGTTCGGTATCCTGTGCGCTTTCCGTACTCATGTCGTCACTTCCATTCATCCTGCGTTCGGGTTGTGCGTTGCGCCAACCGCCCATCGGCGTGCGCAGCTAGCAACACCCTTCTGCCGAGAAAAACATTTCGGCTCCGAAAAACCAAGCCGGCTGCGCATTTCTCGGGAATGCGCGCAAACGATCCATCCGGACCTCGCCGCACCCCTGCGCCGCCGACTCTCGGCAAGCTAGACCCTCAGCCGTGGGGGGTCAACACAAACTGACGAATAATTGGAAAGATTCTTCCCTCTGCGCTTTCAGAAAATTTCGTCTGTTCCAAATGAACATTCTGTTTATGTCTGAGAACCTGAGTCCTCAACCAGGTCGTCTGGCGCTTGGCATAGCGGCGTGTGGCCTGTTGCGCCGCCTGTATCGCGGCCTCCAGGGACAACGCGCCATCCAGATGGGCAGCCAGTTCCCGGACACCCACTGCCTTGCGGATCGTGGCATCCTCTGGCGGCTCCAGTGCTATCAACCGGCGAACTTCCTCAAGCGCGCCGGCATCCACCATTTCAAGGAAACGCTGGTCACAGACAGGGCCCAGTTCCGCGCGCGGCGGCAGCAGCACCAGCCAGAAAAAGCGCCAGGGCGCAGGCGCCAGTGATGTTTCTCGCTGCCAGGCGGATAAGGAACGACCGGTTTCCCGTGCCACTTCCCAGGCACGAAGCAGGCGCTGGGTATCGTTTGGGTGCAGGCGCCGCGCCGTCTCCGGATCCAGTTCCCTGACTTCTTCGACAAAGGCCTCCCGCCCCAGATCCTCCAGGCGCCGGCGGGCCGAATCCCGTGTTTCCGGGGCGACGGCCGGTGCCGTTGCCAGGCCTTCTTCCAGGGCCTTCAGGTAAAGCCCGGTCCCGCCCGTCAGGATGGGCAGGCGTCCTTCCAGCTCCGCCGCCTGCATTTCCTGCTCGGCCAACGCGGCCCAGTGCGCCGCCGTGAAGCGTGCGTCAGCGTCCGCAAAACCATAGAGGCGGTGCGGCACACGTTCTTGCTCTTCTTTTCCGGGTTGGGCCGAGAGCAGGGGAATATCCCGATAGACCTGCAGGGAATCGGCATTGATCACCGTCCCCTTGAAGGCTTCGGCCAGTCTCAGGGCCAGGCCCGACTTGCCACTGGCCGTGGGACCGGCCACGACCACCGCTGGCGGCAGGTCAGCCTTCACCGAGGGATCGCGCTCCTGCTCAACAAGGCCCTTGTGACGGACGGGCGCTCTGTCTATAGGGTCCTGACTCATGACTTGGATATCCATCTTGCTGGCCGATCCGGCCGGAACGCCCTTGCGTGAACAGGATAGCGAAGCAGCCTGTCAAGGTCTCGCCCGGCTTGGCGCCAGAACAGAAAGCCCCAACTGGCTTGCCGACGGCATCGCCGTGGAGGTTCCTTTCCATGATGCGGCCCCAGCGGATGCTCTTGCAGCATTGCGTAAGGACTTCGCCGGACAGCCGTTCGACATTGCCGTGCTCCCGACCGAGCGCCGCCGCAAGAAGCTGCTGATCGCCGACATGGAGTCCACCATCATCGTCGAAGAGATGCTGGACGAACTGGCCGACAGCCTGGGACTGCGCGACGAAATCGCGGCGGTCACCGCACGCGCCATGCAGGGAGAGCTCGATTTCGAAAGCGCCCTGCGCGAGCGTGTGCGCAAGCTGGCAGGACTGAGGCAGGAGGTACTCGAAGAGGCCGTGCAGGCCATGACCCTGAACTCGGGGGCCCGCAGCTTGGTTGCCAGCATGAAGGCCCAGGGTGCCTTTTGTGCCTTGGTTTCGGGCGGTTTCACCTTCTTCGCCGATCCCATCGCCCAGACCTGCGGCTTTGACCAGGTGCGCGCCAATCGTCTCGAGATACGCGAGGGACGGCTGAGTGGCGAAGTCCTGCCCCCCATCCTTGGCCGCGAGGCGAAGCTGGCCAGTCTTGAGGAGTTCACGCAGCAACGGGGCCTCTCCACCAAGGACGCAGTTGCCGTGGGGGACGGCGCCAATGACCTGGCAATGCTGTCGGCAGCAGGCCTGGGAGTCGCCTGGCGCGCCAAGCCTCTGCTGCGTGAAGCCATGGACACCTGCCTGGATCATGCCGACCTGACAGGCCTGCTCTATCTTCAGGGCTACCAGGCTTCCGAGATACAGCCGGACTGAAGACGCAAGCAGGACAGGCTCCTGGTCCTGGTTACTCCTCACCCAGTGGCAAGGCCACCCAGAGGTAATCGTTGCCCCGCAGGATCAGCAGCGTGATCACGCGATAGCCTTCCTGCCGCGCCGCCGCGACATGCTCCTCGATCTCGGAAGGGCGCGAGACCGGCTCCTGGTCCACCTCGGCGATGACGTCTCCCAACTGCAGGCCCGCCTCCGCGGCCAGGCCCAGGGGATCAAGTTCCGTCACCAGGACTCCTTCGACATCCCTGGCAAGGCCGAACTCGTTCCGGCGTTCCTCCGACAGGCTCCCCAGCTCGAGTCCCAGGTCATCCAAAGACCCACTCTCCGGTTCCGGCTGCGGGTCACGCGTATCCTCCGAATTCGGACCGGACAGGGCTTCGTCATCCATCTCGCCCAGGGTGACGCTCAGCGTACGCTCCTCGCCCCGACGCCAGACGACCACGTCGACATCTCTGCCGACCCGAGTTTCCGCCACCATGCGCGGCAGTTCACGCATCGTCGCGACCTCACGGCCATCGAATTCCAGGATCACGTCCCCCTGCTGGATGCCGCCCCGTTCAGCCGGGCCGCCCTCGAAAAGAGAAGCCACCAGCGCGCCTCTTGCTTCGTCAAGCCGCAGGCCCTCGGCCAGTTCCTCGGTCACCGTCTGGATCTGCACACCCAGCCAGCCGCGACGAACCTCGCCATGCTCTTTCAGGGAATCGATGACATTGCGCGCCATTGCGGAAGGAATGGCGAAGCCGATGCCGACGGAGCCGCCGGAGGGGGAAAAGATGGCCGTGTTCACGCCGATCACGCGGCCGTCCATGTCGAATGTCGGACCACCCGAATTGCCGCGATTGATCGAGGCATCGGTCTGCAGGAAATCATCGTAGGGGCCGGCATTGATGTCGCGCTGGCGGGCGGAAATGATGCCCGCGGTTACCGAGCCGCCAAGACCATAGGGGTTGCCGATGGCCAGGATCCACTCACCGACACGCGCGGAATCGCTGTCCCCCCATTTGGCTGCCGGCAGGTCGCGATCCGTCTCCACCTTCAGCAGGGCCAGGTCGGTCTTGTCGTCCGTGCCCACGATTTCCGCCTCGAGCGCGGTGTTGTCGAACAGGCGCACGGTGATCTCGTCGGCCTCGGCAACCACATGGTTGTTGGTGACGATATAACCGCTGGAATCGATAATGAAGCCTGACCCCAGTGAAGATGTCCGGCGCTGACGCGGGAAATCGGGGCTTTCGCCGCCGTTGCCGCGTCTTTCGAAGAATTCGCGGAACAGCTCCTCGAAATTGTCGAGGCGGCCGTCATCCTCGATCACCTGACTGGTCGAGATATTGACCACCGTCGGCAGCAGCTCATCGGCCAGGTCGGCGAAACTATCGGGTGCCGAGCGTGCCTGGGCGGGCACGGTCAGGAGAACGCCGATAATCAGCAGCACTCCGGCCTGCAGCACCGCAAGGCCCGGCCGGCCTGGTGCTATAGCTGCTTTGCTTGAGTTCTGCTGGGCGCTGGCCTTGATAAGGTCGAACATCTGATATTTCCGTTCCGCTTGGCATTTCAGGGGCAGACAACACACCGGAAAGCATGTCGCAGTCAGTCTAGCCTCAGGGAACTGTACGGGGAAAGCCCGCTGCCCAAGAATTTTTATCCCGCGCCCGGACGCTCAGATCGCAAGCCAGATCAGGAATATCCCCAGGAGGGCAGAGAACAGTCCGGAATAGCGCAGGGCCTCCGGCGGCAGGTCACGTATCTGCTCCAGTATCCGCTCGGGCAGATTCGGGAAGAGGGCCAATACAAGGCCCTCGATCACGAAGACCAGGCCCAGCCCGACCAGAAGGTCGCCCCCCGTCATGTCACGAGAGCCGACGGGCGCCATTCACGGCGCCCGTCTGTACTCGCAATATCCACATAACCGGGCGTCCCGTATTACTGGGCGTCCTGGGGTTCCGGTGCCGACTCGCCGTCCTGCAGCGACTGGTTGAAGTAGCGCAGGAACTCGTTGTCGGGCGAAAGCACCAGTGTGGAGTTGTCGCCGCTCAAGCCTTCACGATAGGCCTGCATGGAGCGATAGAAGGTGAAGAAGGCCCGGTCCTGGCCATAGGCTTCAGAGAGGATACGTGTCCGCTGTGCGTCACCCTGACCACGCAGGATTTCGCTCTCCCGGGTCGCCTCGGCCCGGATAACAGTGGCCTCACGATCGGCCGTGGCCCGAATGCGCTGGGCCTGCTCCTCACCTTGAGCGCGGAACTCCGCCGCTTCACGTTCACGTTCGGAGATCATGCGGTTGTAGACCGCCTGACTGGTTTCGTCCGGCAGGTCGGATCGCCGGATTCGCACATCGACGATCTCCATGCCCAGGCTGTCAGCTTCCTGATTCACCTGCTCCTGGATCAGGGTCATGATCCGTGTGCGCTCCTCGGACAGGATGCTGGCCAGGGTTTCGTTACCCAGAACGGCACGCATGGCCGAGTTCACGATCACACTCAAGCGATCCTCACCGACCTGTTCCGAGCGTACGGCCTGATAGAACTGCAAAGCATCGGCAATTCGAAACCTTGCATAGGAATCCACCAGCAAGGGCTTCTGATCGGCCAGCAGGACACGCTCGGTCGGCGGATCCAGGTTGAGAACGCGTTTTTCGTAGAAGATCACGTTCTGGATAAAGGGGATCTTGAAATAGAGCCCTGGTTCCGTGTTGAGGGCCTTGCGTTCACCGAACTGCAGGACGAGCGCCTGGTCGGTTTCCCGAACGATATAGGCCGAACTGAACAGGGCAACGCCTGCAATGATGATCAGGATGCCAAGCGGCAGCAGAAAGCGCGGTGACATGATGACTTCTCTCCCTTCGCTTACTGGCCGGACTGGTTGGACTGGCTACCGGTTGAACGCAACGGCGTGTCGGTTCGGACCGGCGGGCTGTCGCTCAGCGTTCGGCGATTCAACTCGTTAAGTGGCAGATAGGGCACGATGCCCTGGGACCCTTCGGAATCGAGAAGGATCTTCTGGGTGCTGCCGTAGACTTCCTCCAACGTCTCCAGATATAGGCGCTGGCGTGTCGTTTCCGGCGATTCCGCATAGGCCTCGTAGACACTCAGGAAGCGATTGGCCTCACCTTCAGCCTCGGCAACGACACTCTCGCGATAGGCGTTGGCCTCCTGAATGATCTGCTGCGCCTCACCGCGGGCCCGCGGCAGGATGTCGTTGCGATAGGCTTCCGCCTGGTTGCGCAAGCGGTCCCGGTCCTGAAGCGCACGCTGCACGTCGTTGAAGGAATCGGCCACCGGCTCGGGAGGCTGAACCTGCTGCAACTGGATCTGCGTGATCAAAATGCCCGAACCATAGCTGTCCAGGATGGACTGCAGCAGTTCACGTGTCTGCCCCTCGATATCGCCACGGGACTCTGTCAGGGCGCGCTGGATCTCGGTCTGGCCGATGATATCGCGCATGGCACTCTCGGCCGCGGTCTTCACCGTCTCGAAAGGCTCGCGAATGTTGAAGAGAAAGTTGCGCGCATCGGAAACGCGCCAAAGCACGTTGAAATCGATATCGATGATGTTCTGGTCCCCGGTCAGCATCAGGCTTTCCTGGGCAACATCATCCTGCGCCACTCCGGACGTTCCTGACGTGCGGAACCCAATCTCGATGGCGTTGATGCTCTCCACGGAGGGCGTTTCCACCTCGCCGATGGGTGCCGGCCAGTTCCAGTGCAGGCCCGGTTCGGTCGTCTCCGTATAACGCCCGAAGACCAGGACCACGCCTTCCTCGTTCGGTTGGACGCGGTACAGGCCGGACAGCAACCAGATGACAATCACGGCAATTACAAGCAGGACAATCATCTTGCCGCCGCCGAATCCACCCGGCATCAGGCCCTTCAGGCGCTCCTGACCCTTGCGGATCATATCCTCGAAATCGGGAGGACGCTGCCCGCCACCGCCACCGGAATTGTTGCCGCCGCCAGATCCGCCGCGCCCCCATGAGCCGCCGCCGCCACTGCCGCCGCTGCCGCCCCAAGGGCCACCGCTACCGCCGGACGATTGCCAAGGCATATGCATTCACTCCCTCTACATTCATGCGGTCCGCCCTTGTGTAAGAACGGACGTGCGGACCATATATCACGCGATACACTGTTAGAAAGCCGCAACTTGTTACTGCGGCGAAAAATCCATCTACATGCCATCAGGCCACAGGAAAAGACCAGTATGAGCGGACCCAGCGAAAACGACATTCTCGAAGCCCTGGAACAGGTACGTGATCCCGACAGCGGAGAAAGCATCGTCCAACGTGGCATGATCAGCGGCCTGGTCGTGAAGGACGGAAATGTCGGCTTCTCCATCGAGGTGGACCCGGCCCGGGGTCCCGAACTGGAACCCCTGCGCCAGGAAGCCGAACAGGCGGCCGAGAAGGTGAAGGGCGTGCTTTCCGTAAGCGCCATTCTGACCGCCCACCGCGGCGCCGGACAGGGCGAGGGCGGACAGTCCTCCGCCGGCCAGGGACAGGGCGCGCCGCAACAACAGGCGGCAGGACAGCAGGGCGGACAGCAGGCCCGCCAACTGGCACCCGGCGTGAAGCACATCATTGCCGTGGCCAGCGGCAAGGGCGGTGTCGGAAAATCCACCGTGGCCACCAACCTGGTGCTGTCGCTCAGCCTACTGGGCCTGAAGTGCGGCATCCTGGATGCCGACATCTACGGCCCCTCGCAGCCGCGCATGCTGGGCATCACGGGCCGGCCGCAGAGCGAGGACGGCAAGATCCTGAAACCCATGCAGAACTATGGCATTTCCTGCATGTCCATGGGTTTCCTTGTGGCCGAGGATGCACCGATGATCTGGCGCGGCCCCATGGTGCAGTCGGCCCTGCAGCAGATGCTGCGCGACGTGGAATGGGGCGATCTGGACGTGCTGGTGGTGGACATGCCGCCGGGCACGGGCGACGCCCAGCTGACCATGGCCCAGCAGGTCCCGCTGTCGGGCGCGGTCATCGTCTCCACCCCCCAGGACATCGCGCTGCTGGATGCGCGCAAGGGCCTCAACATGTTCCGCAAGGTGGACGTGCCGGTGCTTGGCATCATCGAGAACATGAGCCTGTTCGTCTGCCCCAACTGCGGGCATGAATCCCATGTCTTCGGCCACGGCGGCGCCAAGACCGAGGCCGAGCGCCTGGGCTGTGATTTCCTGGGCGAGATTCCGCTCAACATCGACATCCGCGAAACCTCGGACAGCGGACGGCCGATCACGATCTCGAACCCTGACAGCCCGCATTCGAAGGCCTTTGCCGAGATCGCCGGCAAGGTGCGCGACAAGCTGTTCCAAGGCACACAGAAAGCTGCCCCGAAGATCGTGATGGAGTAAGCCGGATCGGGCCCCGGCTCGGAACCCAGGGCGCGTCGGCGAGAACCAGGGTGCATAGGCGAGACTCAGCAGCTGAAGGCCTATTCTTCCTCTGAGCGCACCACGGAGACCTCCACCTCCATGGAGAGGAAGCTGGAGCCTCCATCATGATAGCTGCCGCTGACCGGCATGGCCTGTTCCGGTGTCCGGGTGCTCGCCACACGCACCAGATTGCGTCCGGCTATGATCTGGTTGGTCGGATCGAACTCGATCCATCCCGCCCCCGGAACGAAGATATCCGCCCAGGCATGGGTCGCACCTCCGCCACTCAGGCTGGCGCTGTTCTGCTCTTCCGCCTCGGCCGGGTCATAGAGATAGCCCGTGACGAAGCGTGCCGCGAACCCCAAAGAACGGGCCGCCTCCATGAAGAAGTAGGCAAAGTCCCGGCAGGTCCCGCTGCCAATCGCCAGGGTTTCCGCAGGCGACTGCACACCGCTTTCCTCCCGCCTGCGATAGGTGAAGCTTTCGTGGATCCTGCTGCTGAGCAGGTCCAGCACCTGAAAACTTCCCTCCAGCCGTTCGGGCAGTTTCTCGGCCAGCCACCTCTTGAGCACGGGCTGGTCCTGGGGGCTGTGAATATGGAGCAGAGGCGACAGATCGAAGGCCTCCTCGGGTTCGTAGGTAAAGGGCCAGGGACCGGCGTAGCGCTCTATCCGCGCTTCCGGATCGTCCAGACCGTAACGGCGCAGTAACAGGTCGCTCGCGATGACCAGCCTGTCCGCCTTCTCATGAAACGTCAGCCGCGCCACCGAATTTCCGAAGGTATCGAACGCCCAATGGACCTCGGCCGTAGGCGTCACACTGAGGGAGGAATCCAGAATCCGCATGTCATGACCATCACGCGGACGGATTCTCAGGTAATGGGCCCCAAAGGTCACGGGTCCGTCATAGGTATATGTGGTACGGTGATTGATGCGCAGCGTGGTCATTGCCAGCCGAACTTCCGAGTTGTCTGGTGAAGCAAGCGGTTCCTCCAAAGGATGACTGCGCTGGATGCCTGCGCCGCACCTGCAGCCCGGCAACCTGCACAACGCTTTTGCTGGGCCAGCATAAATGCCGCGTCCGGCGGAAACCAGTCACCAGCCATAGAAAGTCATCATGTTTATCCGCATCGGATACGAACTCGTCCTTGAGTGCAAAAGCGAAACGCCGCTTATCCTGGCGCTTTCGCCACACCCCGACTACGACGGCCGCGTGATCGGCGACGACCGTGTGCGCAGCGACCGCGACCTGTCCCTTCAGGAGTACATCGACGGCTATGGCAACCGCCGAACCCGCCTCACCGCACCCCCCGGACCGCTGAAGCTCTGGTCGGACTGCATCGTCGAGAACTCCGGCCTGCCGGATGTTTTCGACTGGAACGCCCGGCAACACAGCATACAGGACCTGCCCTCCGAAGTTCTCGGCTATCTGAGTGCCAGCCGCTACTGCGAGTCCGATGAACTGACCGAACGCGCCTGGGCCTTGTTCGGGCAGACGCAGCCTGGCTGGGCCCGGGTCCAGGCCATCTGCAACTGGGTGCACAACCACATTACCTTCGGCTATCACTTCGGGCGCCCGACAAAGACCGCCGTGGATGTCATGCGCGAGGCCACTGGCGTCTGCCGGGACTTCGCGCATCTCGCAATCGCGCTCTGCCGGGCCATGAACATCCCCGCCCGCTATGCCAGCGGCTATCTGGGCGATATCGAGGCGCCCCCCAGTGGCGCCGGCGATTTCTCTGCCTGGTTCGAAGTCTTCCTGGAAGGGCGCTGGTTCACCTTCGACGCCCGTCACAACACTCCGCGGATCGGGCGCGTCCTGATGGTACGCGGCCAGGACGCAGCCGATGGGGCCATGGTGACGTCCTTCGGCCCTCACCACATGAAACTGTTCCGTGTCTGGACGCATGAGGTGAGCGGAGCGGACACGGACCGGGAACGGCTGGCCCTTTTGGAGGCACTTCCCGACGCACCTGCCCTGACCCTGGCGCCGGAAGTCTCTCCCTAACGCGCCTTCAAGGCCCGCCGGCCAGGACGTATGACGCTGCCCGGCCTCCTCGAACGGAAACTGCAGCCCGGAACCGAGAGCAGGGTGTTTTCCGAGATTCGAAGGATCACAGCTTCAGATCGGGATCCGGCAGGCCCTTGGCGCGGCAGGCCGCAGTCAGCGTGTTGGCCAGCAGGCAGGCAATGGTCATCGGCCCGATGCCACCCGGCACCGGCGTGATGGCGCCGGCCACCTTCACCGCCTCGTCGAAGTCCACGTCGCCGACCAGCGGGGTCTTGCCTTCCGCGCCCTCGATGCGGTTGATGCCCACGTCGATCACCGTGGCCCCAGGCTTGATCCAGTCGCCCTTGACCATCTTCGGCCGCCCCACTGCGGCGACCAGGATATCGGCATTGCGGCATTCGGCCGGCAGGTCGCGCGTGCGTGAATGCGCGATCGTGACCGTGCAGCTGTCGCCCAGCAGCAGCTGCGCCATGGGTTTGCCGACGATATTGGAGCGACCCACCACCACGGCCTTCTGACCCGAAAGATCGCCCAGGTGATGGCGCAGCAGCATCAGGCAGCCAAGCGGCGTGCAGGGCACCAGCGCGTCCTGTCCCGTCGCCAGCCGTCCGGCATTGATGACGTGGAAGCCATCCACGTCCTTGGCCGGGTCGATGGCATCCAGCACCGCTGCCGAATCGATCTGATCCGGCAGGGGCAGCTGCACCAGGATGCCGTGAACCCGGGGATCGGCATTCAGGGCCTCCACCAGCGCCAGCAGCTCCTCCTGGCTGGTCTCCGCGGACAGGCGGTGCTCGAAGGACTCCATGCCGGCCTCGACGGTCTGCTTGCCCTTGTTGCGGACATAGACCTGGCTGGCCGGGTCCTCGCCCACCAGGACCACCGCCAGGCCGGGCGTCAGGTCGGCCGCGTCCTTCAGGCGGGCCGTTTCCGCGCCCACGCGTTCACGCAGGCGGGCGGCGAAGGCTTTCCCGTCGATGATGCTGGCGTCCGTCATGCTCTCTTCCTTATTCCTGAGGCGTTCTAAGCGTGCCGGGGCACTTTCCCTGCCCCCGCACTGGACAGCCAACCCGGAAACGTCGCATTCGGCGCCACCACCGACACTGCCGATGAACTGGCACCGCCGATGATCTGGGCCGGCCCTCAGCTCAGGGCGGGATAGATATCGTAGAACAGCAGGTTGCGCAGGAAGATCAGCAGCAGAATCAGGATCATCGGCGAAATATCGATGCCGCCCAGGTTGGGCAGGATCCGCCGGATCGGCGCCAGCGCCGGTTCCGTGGCACGATAGAGGAAATCCCCGATCATGTAGACGACGCGGTTGCTGGTGTTGACCACGTTGAAGGCCACCAGCCAACTCAGCACCGCCGAGCCGATCAGGATCCAGATGTAGATGTTGATGACCAGGTCCAGAATGGAAAAAAGCGCATGCATGCGGCCGGGACTCCCCCTTGGCTGTGGGTGCGGCCCACCTATAGCCATAGTCAGGCCGGTCCCGCAAGGATTTCTCCCTTGTCTTTCAAGGAGTCAGCCCGGACACGAAGGCCCATTGAGGCGCCGCCACGCAGAGGCTTGACAGCCTCCGCGCCCGTGACCATTATCCGCGCTCCCGACGCTGCACGCACCGGCAAATGCAGGCGTGCGGCGGCTTGTGTGGGGCCGTAGCTCAGTTGGGAGAGCGCAGCAATCGCACTGCTGAGGTCAGGGGTTCGACTCCCCTCGGCTCCACCAAGAACCTCCTAAAAATATTAGGTAAATCAAAACAGCGGCAGAGACTGGAAGCGGGTCGTCTTTTCGTGTCACCACCATGTTACCACCGCAAGAAGCCCCGCCGGAGCGGAGCTTGGTGCCTTTTCCGGGCGACTGATTAGCGCTTCGTGCTAATGGATTCCTTGCCGATCTCAATAAAGATGCGCCGGTCCTTAGCTCCCCTGCTGTGATGCCATTCATGCTCAATCAGAGACAGGGCGCCCTCTATTCGTTTTGCCGACTGTGTTTCTCGGCACGACAGCTTGATCAAACTCAGGCGCTTATATCGCTTGGCGCTAACGCCATGGCGTTTTGCCAGCTGTCTCATATCACCATCATGGGCCACAAGTATGGCCTCGTTCGCTTCCGCCACGGCACAAACAAGCTGATCAGGAGATCCGGTTGCGATCGCATCGCGCAAGTAGATGACGGTGTGACCGGCTTGGGCAAGGGCCTTGCCGACCGAATCCGGAACACCCTCGTCCAGAAAGAACCGGAGCGTTTCCTTGCTCCCGCTCACGCGGCTGCAGCATCTTCCGAGTAACCGATTGCGGCCCGGATATCCGCTTCGGTCAGGCCAGGAAACTCAGCCTTGATCTGCTTGACCGAGTAGCCGTCCTCGTCAAAAGCCTTGATTGCTGCAACGGGAATGCGTGTACCCGCTATGGTCGGAGCATTGTGAGAGACGTAGCGGTTCCGTTCGATCTTGCCTGTCTGCTCCGCGCTGCGCTTCGACAGCTGCTGCACGTCGCGGCGGGTATCGGACACAACCTGCGCCAGGGGAATAGGTAGCATGTATTGCCCACTAACCACTTCACGCTGCTGGCCCTGATCGGGGTCATCGAATATGACCTTGCGGTTCATCACATAGAGCTGAACCCGCGTCCATTCCGCATTATCGAGCTTGCCAAGTCTTTCCGAAACTTGCCGAAGGTGACGAACCGGGACGTTGTGTTGGGTGATCAGCATGCTCAGGACACGTAGGGCAGCCACATCAACAAATGAATAGATGCGGCTGTAAGGCGCCCTGCGATTCTCGGCACCATATCCGGGACGGAAGAAGCCCGTCCGGTCCCAACGGCGAAGACGATGTACACTAATCCCCGTCAGGCGCTCTACCTGCTGTTCGGTGAATGCCGAGATCACAGTATTTGCATCAAACCGGGTCATCATCGTTATCTGGGCTTTGTCTTGGGCGAAAGAAAGTAGGCCATATTCGCCTCGTTACCCTCGTACATTACCACCAACCTCCGCCGAATGCATCTCTCTTCAGAAGCCAGAAGCATCACATCCGCACCACCCGCGAGTGCTGGCCGTCTGAAAGGCTATTCGCAGTGGCCGTAATAATAAATCCTGGAGCGGCCAAATGCGCCTTCACTCGCCACAACCACGTCGCGCTGGTGGATAGTGTAGCCGTCCGGGCAGAGGTTATTCATCTCTAGGTGCTCTTCGAGATATTCAACGCGCACCGCTTCAGCTTCGGGGTCATCCTCAGGGAAGTCAGAACCAGCTAAAAGCCTAAATTTGAAGGCCTGCAGCTCGGACCCCGGCTAAAGCGTCAGCTCGTTTTGATGCCGCATGTCCGCTCTGGTGCAGCCAGCCAGAGAGCCCGACAGCAATTGCGATGAGACCCCCAGTCTTGTTCATTGCATTCCACCTAAAGCATTTCAGCTAGTAGTAGCAGGCGGGCTAAAGCCAGTCGAGAAGCTTATAAGGTTCCTTAGATATCTGCTGATTTTGTGGGTGGGCGAGGTCAGACTGAGGATAATAGTGGGACAAGTTGGCCCGAAACTCCATGATGGGGGCCAGAAGGGTTTGCCTCCGAAACCCGCAGACGTAACAGACGTCACTAATAACGCCCTAATTATTGCCGGATGAGTGCTGGCGATATGACTGACTTTACGCGGCCATTGCGCTACCATTGGCTGAAGCTTGTAAGGGGAAACGCAGTGAATAGGGTTGGATGCATCACATTTGCCGTGGTCTGCCTTTTCGGCGTCCCTGCTTTGGCCGACGAGGGCAAAGAAAAGTTAAAAAAAGCACTGGAAAACTTCAGGGAACCTTCCATCGAAAAGCAGTTGGAGGAGATTGCGGCGCGCACAGATATTGGCGGTTGGTGGGTGACGGAGCGCATCTCACCCATGACCGATTTTGAAGAGCTTTATTATATGCTGCCTGCAGAATCCCCAGTCGGAAACAGCTTTGGCATCAGGCAAACACCTATCCTAGCTCTGCGCTGCCGTGACTACGTCACTGATTTTACTATTCTCTGGAACCGCGCAATCCATCTTTTTGATGAAGAGGTTACTGTGCGGTGGCGGAAGGATAAGAACAATCCGGAAATAGAGACGTGGCAGATTTTGGACAAGACGGCCACCGGCCTATATCGGGGCGCAGCCATCGAGCGCATGAGAAGCTGGGAGGGCATGGATCGTCTGGTCGTACAAGTGCCGGTTAACGAGAACAAATCTGTTATGGCCGTCTTCATGACCGGTGGTTTCGACGAGGTTATTGGGAATATTGAAGAGCGTTGCAAGTGGGCCCCTCCGGAGTCAGCCGTAACCGATGACGCCACTGAAGATCATCAGGCAAATGCTGAACAATCCAAGCCAGAGCAGGAAGAAGACCGTCTATCCTCGATTCTGAAAAACATTGAAGAGATGGAGCAACAGAAGGCCAAACAATCCTCGTCTGCTGAGGACCACAATCTGTCTTCGATGGAGCCCACGCAAAAGCTGGCTGAGACTATTCAGGCTCAGATTGCGCGCTGCTGGCGAATTGACGCTGGTGCCCAGCGCGCCGAGGATCTGGTGGTTCCCATACGTGTTCAACTGGCGAGGGATGGCAGCTTGCGTCGAACGCCAGAGATCCAGAACACCTCACGAATGAACAATGATAGATATTACCGAAAAGCCGCCGAGAATGCCCGGCGCGCAATATCGGAATGCCAGCCTTTCGACCTGCCTTCCGAAGATTATGCGCTTTGGAGCGATATGATTCTGAACTTCAATCCCCGAGAAATGTTCTGAACTGCCGGAAAGTCCCCGCTCTCACCGGCTAGTGCCCTTTTCTGCGCGTGCTGGGAGCACTCCCTGGAACAGAACCATGGCGTCCGGTCCGTTCACAGACGCTTGAGCGAGAAGGTCCAGCAGCAATGCGCGCACCAGATCGGTGTTCGCGGCTGCCGAAAACCATGTATCCGGAATAAACTGTCAGCTATGTGCCGATAAGCGCACTTTAAATATAAGATAAAAAAGCATGGTGGCCGTACTGCATCCAAGCGTGGCCAGCTTCTGCCAGCAACATCCCGGTACAAATATGACTGATGGGAATTGCGATACATGATTCAAAAAACCGCCCCATCGCTTTAATCACTCCTTAAATCTTTTTCGGCAGGCTCATAAGCATGGAAGCTGTTTTCCGTCCCTAGCATCTGCTTCCTTTTCTGCCCAGAGAGCCGCGCTGCCCCGCGCGGCTCTCGCCTTTTGGGCCCTGCTATTGCTGATGGTCACGGGCCTGGGCCGCCCGGCGGTCGCGGAAGAAATCCCTCAACAGATCGCCGCAGGCCTGTTCCTGCAGGCCGCCCACCACCTGGGGCTGGTGATGACAGGTCGGTTGCTGGAAGATCCGCGCGCCGTGATCCACACCGCCGCCCTTGGGATCATAGGCCCCGAAATACAGGCGCCGGATGCGGGCGAAGGCAATGGCCTGGGCACACATGGCACAGGGCTCCAGCGTGACATAGAGGTCGCAATCGGCGAGCCGCGCACTGCCCGACCCGGCCGCAGCCGCACGCAGGGCCAACAGCTCGGCATGCGCGGTGGGATCGTCGTCCTGCTCCACCCGGTTGTGCGCACTGGCCAGAATGGTCCCATCCGGCGCGACCACCACGGCGCCCACGGGCACCTCGCCGGCCTGCGCGCCGCGCGCGGCCTGATCCAGCGCTTCCTTCATGTAGTCCCTGCGCGCTATCATGGCTGGCCGGGTCCTGTCTTGCTGCTTGTCACGGGTTCAAGACAAGCGCCGCGATTGCACCAGGTCAAGGATCAAGGTAAGGGTGCAGATGACTGCGTGAACGGGCAGAACAGGGCAGCCCACGGAACGGAGGCACAAGGATGCTGCAGATTGATCCCGACAAGGTTTGCTACATCATCGCGCGGTTCCACGAATTCGAGGAGGAAGACCTCATCGACGACCCCGAGCGTCTTGAGGGCGACGACGAATTCGACCTGGACCACGAAGAGGCCTTCGACGAGCTGGACGGGCATGACGACAACGACCCCCTGGGCGAGGAGCTTGCGAACTACATCGCCTCGCTGCCCGAGGACGAGCAGATTGAATTGATCGCACTGACCTGGATCGGACGGGGCGATTACGAGGCCGAGGAATGGGCGGATGTGGTGGAAGCCGCAGCCGACCGTTTCAATCTGCGCACGGCCTATTATCTTCTGGGCATGCCGCAACTGGCCGACTATCTGGAAGAGGGACTGGCGGCCTTCGGCCTGTCCTGCGGGGACTACGAGGAAAACCGGATCTGACGCCCCCGCGCCAACCCCTTTTAAAACTTCGCCAGCACCTTTTAAACGCGCCAGCGCCTTTTGAATACGACAAGTGAGATCATGACCGAATCCCAGAGCGCCACCGAGGGCGAGCGCATCGCCAAACTGATCGCGCGTGCCGGCGTCTGTTCACGCCGCGAAGCGGAAACCCTGGTTGCCCAGGGGCGTGTCGCCGTCGACGGCGACACCCTGGAGACACCGGCGGTGCGGGTGCGTCCCGGCCAGCGCGTGACCATCGATGGCGAGCTGCTGCCCGCCGTCGAGCAAACGCGCTTGTGGCGCCTTCACAAGCCGCGCGGCGTCCTGACCACGGCACAGGACCCCCAGGGACGGCAAACCATCTATGATGGCCTGCCCGACGAAATGCCCCGTGTCATGCCTGTGGGGCGGCTGGACCTGACCTCAGAGGGGCTGTTGCTGCTGACCAACGACGGCGGGCTGAAGCGGCAGCTGGAGCTGCCGGCGACCGGCTGGCTGCGGCGCTACCGCGTGCGTGTCTTCGGCAGCGTCAACGAACGCGACCTGGCCAGCCTGGCCGACGGCCTGACGGTGGATGGTGTTTCCTACGGCCCCGTTCAGGCCAGGCTGGATTCCACGCGCGGGCGCAACTCCTGGCTGACTTTCGCCCTGCGCGAAGGCAAGAACCGCGAGATCCGCAAGCTCTGCGAACATCTGGGCTATCAGGTCAATCGCCTGATCCGCGTTGCCTACGGCCCCTTCCAACTGGGCAACCTGAAGGAGGGGCATGTCGAGGAGGTGCCCTCCAAGATCCTGCGCGAACAACTGGGCAACCGCCTGCCGCAACAGCCGGAAAAGACGCGCCGGCCGGGAAGACAGGCCAAGCCGGAACGGGAAAAGCCGGCTTCACGCCCCGCGCGTGCGCCCGCTGCCAAAAGCAGGCGCAAGACGAGCCCATGAGGATCGTTGCCGGACAGCTGCGCGGCCGAGCCCTGGAAACGCCAAAGGGGCATGCCGTTCGCCCGACCAGCGACCGCACGCGCGAAGCGCTCTTTTCGATCCTGGAAAGCGGCAGCCTGCTCGACGGTCGCAATCTCGTGCGGGGCGCCTTCGTCCTGGACGCCTTTGCCGGAACCGGCGCACTTGGGCTGGAAGCCCTGTCCCGTGGTGCTGCCGAATGCACATTTCTGGACAGGGACCGCGACAGCCTGGTCCTGCTGCGCCGGAACATCACGAAGCTTGACCTGACAGCTAGCTGTCAGGTGCGCGAGGGCGATGCCCTGCGCCCGCCTGCCGCGCGGCGCGCCTGCGGCCTGGTCTTCCTGGATCCGCCCTATGGCAAGGGCCTGCTGGCGCCTGCCGTCGAGGCCCTGCAGACAAGCGGCTGGATCGATGGCGACAGCCTGATCGTCATGGAAACCGATGGAAAGCACCCCGAAGAGCTGCCCGGCGGCCTGCAGGTGCTCGACCGCCGCCGCTACGGCAAGTCGGGGCTTGTCCTTGCACGCCTTGACAGCGGACGTCTTGACAGCAGGACAGCTTGACCGGCCTTGCGGCTGCCCTATTTGCAATCCCGGTTGCTGTTCGCAGACGCCGTGGCCCAGCCGAACCTTCAAGGAACCCGCATGCGCCTTGTCGCCAAACTTCCTGCCTTCCTGCTGATCCTGTTGCTTGTCAGCGGCTGCAGTGCGCTCTGGCCCGACGAGCGCGCGACCGATGACAGGCTTTCGGTGTTCCCAACAGAGGACCTGCCCCTCAGGCAGGCGGTCGAGCTGCGCTGGAACGATCACCAGGTTCCCTATATCGAGGCCCGGAACGATCATGACCTGGCCTTCACCCTGGGCCTGGTCCATGCCCACCTGCGCGGCGCACAGCTTTCCCTGCTGCGTCATGTCTCAAGCGGACGCCTGTCCGAGATCGCCGGCCCACCGGCCACGGAGATCGATCATGCCTTGCGCATCCTCGATTTCGGCCATGCCACCGGGGAGATCGAAGCCAAGCTGCCCGCGGAAACACGCAACTGGGTCCAGGCTTTCGTCGACGGCCTGAACCACTATCAGGCGCAACGCCGGGAAGACCCGCCTGAATACGGCCTTGCCGGCCTGGAAAGCGAACCCTGGACGATCCGCGATGTGCTGCGCATAGGGCGGTTGGCCGGAACGGACGTGAACTGGCTGGTCTATTTCTCCCTGCTGGCCGAGCGCGGCGACCCGGAGTTCCAGCGCCTCTGGGACCGGGCGCTCGAAGCCGGGCAGAACGGCACCGTGTCCTTCCGCAAAGGCTCGCAGCAGCAGGCGCTGTCCGATTTCCTGGGCGGGCTCAGCCGCTCGGGCAGCAACACCGTGGTGGTCGCGCCCGAACGCAGTGCCAGCGGCGGCGCCCTGATCGCCAGCGACCCCCATCTGGGCCTCAACCTGCCCAATCTCTGGATCCTGGCCGGCCTCAAAGCCCCGAACTATCAGGCCGTCGGCCTGATGGTGCCGGGCCTGCCCTTCGTTGCCGTAGGACGCAATCCCGAGATGGCCTGGGGCGGCACGCACATGCGCGCGGCCAGCAGCGATCTCTACGATGTCTCGGACCTGCCCGCCGAGCAGATAGACGTCAGCGAAACCGATATCTCCGTGCGCTTCTGGTTCGACGAAACCCGCCAGGTCCGCCGCACACCCCATGGGCCCATCATCACCGATGCAGATATCCTGCCCAACGGCGCGAACGAGACCCTGGCGCTGCGCTGGGTCGGCCATGAACCCAGTGACGAGCTGTCGGCCCTGCTGCAAGCCAACCGCGCCACCACGCCCGAAGAATTCCGGGCGGCGCTGGAAAGTTTCGCGCTTTCGCCGCAGAACATGCTGATCGCCGATCGGGCCGGCAACATCGGCCATATCATGGCCACCTTCCAGCCTGTCCGGAAGGACTTTCCTCCCGACGACCTCGTTCTGGATCCCTCGGACCCGGACACTCTCTGGCAGGGCTTTCACCGCACCTCGGATCTGCCGTATATCCTGAATCCCGACAAGGGATATCTGGCTTCGGCCAACAACGAACCAACGCAATCCGGCCCTCCCATGGGTTATTTCTACAGCCCGGACGAAAGGGTGCGCCGCCTGGAACAATTCGTTGCAGGCCAACGGAATATAACCCTCGACGATCTGGCAGATCTGCAGCGCGACACCCGATCGCTGGGCGCGCAGGACCTGGCCGGGCATCTATTGCGGTCCATCCGTGAGGCCGAGCTCCACGACAGGCATTCAGAATTCCTGGGTCCGCTCGAGAGCTGGGACGGCGACTATGCTGCCGATGCCCGCGCGCCTGTCGTCTTCGAAACCCTGCTCTACCACCTCTGGCCACGCATCCAGGGGGCCGAGAACAGCGACGACCTGGCAGGGGCCGTGAACGAATGGAACTACATCCTGGCCTATCTTCAGGAGGACCTGGCCGCCCTTCTGCCCGAAGAGCGCAGGCAGGCCCTCTCCGAAAGCCTGGAGGCCGCCGAGGAAGATGCCGAAGCCTACCCTCGCTGGGGGGACATGCACCGGCTGAAGGCCGCACACAGCCTGGCCAACCTGCCCGTGATCGGAAGCTTCTTCGAATATGGCGACTATCCCGTGGGCGGATCACGGGAGACGATCATGAAAACGGCACATGACCTGGTCAATGCGCGCCATGCGGCGCGCTATGGCTCCCAGGCCCGCCATCTGTCGGACCTGTCGGATCCCGACGAGAACTACTTCGTGCTTTTCGGCGGGAATGATGGCTGGCTTGGCAGTGCGAACTTCATGGACCAGGTCCCGCTCTGGCGGCAGGGCGACTACATCCGCATGCCGCTGACCCGGGACAGGATTGTCGAGGATTTTCCGCGCCTGATGCAGCTGCCCGCCGGCACCGGATGATCGCCCAGGGCCCATTGTGCTAGGGTAACCCATGATGGATGCCACACCGATCCTGCGTCTCTATGCGCGCTGGCGCCAGAAACGCCTGGCCAGGCTGGACCCCGTGAAAAGCCAGGAGCAGATTCTGTTGAAACTGCTGCAGGAGGCCCGGGATACGCGTTTCGGGCGGGATCATGGCTTTGCGGACATCACGACTGTCGAGGCCTTCCAGGAACGCGTGCCGCTGCGCCGCTACGAGGATTTCTGGCAAGTCTATTGGCGCGATGCCTTTCCCCGGCTCGACAACATCACCTGGCCGGGGCTTGTCCCCTGGTTTGCCGTCACCTCCGGCACCACCACCGGCAAGACCAAGTACATTCCGGTCACCGATCGCATGCTGGCCAGCAATCGCAAGGCGGCCCTGGACATCATCACCTGGCACCTGCAGGCCCACCCGGACAGTCGCCTGTTCGCCGGCAAGAGCTTCATGCTGGGCGGCAGCACGGCCCTGGTGGAGGAAGCGCCGGGTGTGTACAGCGGCGATATCAGCGGCATCATCACAGGGGCCATGCCCTGGTGGGGCAAGGTCTTTGCCTTCCCCGACAAGGACCTGGCCCTGCTTTCGGACTGGGAGGAAAAGCTGGAGCGCACGGCAGAGGCCTCGCTGATCCAGGACATTCGCAGTCTGAGCGGCACGCCCAGCTGGCTGCTGATCCTGCTGGAACGCGCGCGCGAACTGAACGGTGGCCAGACGCCCTACCCCAATCTTGAGCTGCTGGTCCACGGCGGCGTCAATTTCGAGCCCTATCGTGCACGTTTCGAGCGCCTGCTCTCGGATACGCCCGCCTCGTTTCGAGAGGTCTACCCTGCCAGCGAAGCCTTCATTGCAGGCGCGGATGCAGGTCCCCACGACGGCCTGCGGCTGAACCTGGATCATGACGTCTTTTACGAATTCGTGCCCCTGGACGAACTGGACCATGAGTGCCCCACTCGTCACTGGATCGATACCGTGGAAACCGGCGTCAACTACGCCATTGCGGTCACCAGCTGCGCCGGCGCCTGGGCCTACCTGATCGGCGATACCGTACGCTTTTCCAACCTGCAGCCGCCGCGTATTTTCGTGACCGGACGGACCTCCTACAGCCTGTCCGCCTTCGGCGAACACCTGATCGCGGAAGAGGTGGAAAATGCCGTTGCCGAGGCGGCCCGCTCCGCCGGCCTGGAGGTGACCGACTATTCCATGGGCGCCGTCTTTCCCGAGGCTGACCGCCACAGGGGGCATCACCGACTCTACATCGAGTTCGACCAGGTGCCGGATAGCGAGCAGACAAGCCGTTTCGCCGCGGAAGTGGACCGACTGTTGGCTGAAGAAAACGACGACTATGCCGCCCATCGCGGAGGCGGCGCCGGAATGGGCGCACCGGAGGTCCAGGCCATGCCGCCCGGGACCTTTGCCGCCTGGATGAAGAAACGCGGACGCCTGGGCGGACAGAACAAGGTGCCGCGCCTGATCAGCGACCCCGACCTCTTCGCCGACCTTCAGGAATTCTGTCGGGCGCGGTAATCGCTTTCACCCTGCTGCAGGGTCCAGGGGATGATCTCCGTGAGAACCTTTCCGAAAGCCGCGTTGAAGGCGCGAATGATCGCATCCATGCTGTCCTGCTCTGCCTTCTGCCGTGTTTCGAATATCTTTGTGGCCACGACACGACTGTCCTGGACAGACAACAGGCGCTGAGCCAGGCCCACGTGAATCTCGGGGGGTGTACCGTTGAAATATTCGGCCTGGAAATTGCGCACTTCCGTTCTCAATCGGTAATCCGGGTTCAACGACAGGCTTTCGCGGCCGACATTCAGTATGCTGCCGGAGTTCTCGAAGGCAGCCAGCATGCGGTTGGCAACCATGTCGGACAGGTGATTCGTCCAGTTGGCACGGGCAAAGTACTCCACCTGAAGCGGCGTTTGCTGCAGCGGGATTCTCAGGCTGTCCATGTCGGAGCCCGAGTTCACATCGGCGACCACCAGGTGCCAGTCGACCCTGGGCAGGCTGGAAGGCAGGCTCACATCGGGATCCAGACGGTAGAGGCGCGGCTCGTCCCGCTCGACAGCCTGCAGCAGAGACCCGCAACCGGACAGCAGCCCAGCACCGCCAAGAAGTCCGGTCGTCAAGAGACCGCGTCGCGTATAGTAAGGCTGTTTCACTGCCCTGATCCTTCCTGCCTGCTATCTGTCATCTTCCGGTTCGTAACCTGACTGGGGATCGCCCAACAGGAACTGGGCCGGATCCCGTTCGATGCGTGTGACCACCTGGTTGAGGTTGCCCGTCAGGCTGCGCAACTCGGTCAGCAACGAGGACAGCTCGCCCAGGCCCGAGGAGGTGAAGTCGCTGAGAGGGCCGCTGTTCTGTTCTATGACCTGGTCCAGGCGCCCGGCCACCGCCGTGACCGACTGGGCCGTCGTGCGGAAGTCCTGGACCGCCGGATCTATGGACTTGGCTGTCCCCTCCGCCGTATTGGCAAAGGCTTCCACGGCCAGCAGGGTCTTGTTCGCCTGCTCGGTCAGGTTGCCGGCTTCCGTGCGCAGGTCCCGGGCCAGGTCGGCGAATTCGGCACTGGCATCCCGCACATTCCCGGCGGCATAGGCCCCTTCTTCCAACATCATGGAGACATTGGCGATGTTCTTGTCGCTGAAGACCTTCTCGGCCTGGCCCAGAACCTTGCTGACGGCCGACATGATGTCGGGGGCCCCTTCCAGGATCTGATCGATCGAAGAGGCCTTGGTCTTCAATCTGGGATAACGGTCGCCAGGCTGCTTCTTAGGCAGGTCAGCCGAGCGGGACCCTACTGTCAATTCCACGAAGCGCCCGCCCGTCAAGCCCTGGAACGCCAGTGAGCCGACCGTGTCTGCCCGAACAGGTGTACCGTCCTCGACCCGGATGACGACCCTGACCTTGCTGGGATCCCTATCATCGAGCTGCACGCTTTGCACATTGCCCACGCGGACACCGTTATAGCGCACGGAACTGTCCTTGCTCAGCCCCGTCACGGAGCCGTCGAACAGAAGCAGGTAATGTTCGAACTTCTTGTCCCAGTTGGATTCGGCAAGCCAGATGGCAAACCCCAGACCCGCCAGGAAAAGCAGCAGGACGAAGATTCCAACCGTCAGATAGTTCGCCTTGGTTTCCATCAGCCTAGCATTCCTGCTTGCCGTTTCTCGGGACTGTTTCCTGCCTACGTACTGTCATGCGCCTGTCCGGCCTGTCGACCACGCGGTCCACCAAAGTACTCGTGGATCCAGGGGTCCGGCTCATTCATCAGTTCCTTGATCGTTCCGACTTTTACACGTCGGTCGACAAGCACGGCAACCCGGTCACAGACGGCATAGAGGCTGTCCAGGTCGTGAGTCACCATTACCACTGTCAAACCGAGAGACGCTCTCAAGTCCCCGATCAGGCTGTCGAACGAGGCGGCCCCGATGGGGTCCAGACCCGCCGTCGGCTCGTCCAGGAACAGGATGTCCGGATCCAGCGCCAATGCCCGGGCCAGGCCCGCACGCTTGCGCATACCGCCGGACAGTTCGCCCGGGTACTTGGGGCCTGCATCGGGCGGCAGACCTGCCAGGGACAGTTTGACGGCCGCCAGTTCCTGGCGCAGCGTCTCGGAAATGCGTGTATGGAAGCGAAGCGGCACCTCGATGTTCTGCAGCACCGTCAGGGACGAGAAAAGGGCGCCATCCTGAAAAAGCACGCCCCAGCGCCGCCGCAAGGCCGCGCGACTTGCGGCATTTCCCGATGACATGTCCTGACCCAGGACCTCGATATGCCCGGCGTCTGGTTGGCGCAGACCCACGATGGTGTTCAGCAGGACCGACTTGCCTGTCCCGGATCCTCCGACGAGACCGAGCACCTCACCGCGATACACCTCGAGGTCCAGGTTCTCGTGAACCACGTTGGTGCCAAAGCGTGTCTCAAGCCCCTGAACGCGAATTGCCGTCTCGCTCATGGGCTCAGACTCCGATCATCGTGAAGAAAATCGAGAAGAAGGCATCCAGGACGATCACCAGGAAAATGGCCTCGACCACGGCCCGGGTGGTCTGCCGACCCACGGACTCGGCATCGCCACCGACACGCAAGCCTTCATAACAGCCAACAAGTGCAATCACGAAGGCAAAGACGGGCGCCTTGATGACACCGACCCACAAAGACCAGACCGTGACCGCGTCATGCAGCTGCGAAATGAACTGGCTGGGATCGATATCCAGTTGAACCATAGACATGATGGCCCCACCCAGCAAGGCCATGAAGTTTGCATAGACCGTCAGCAAGGGCAGCACCAGGACCAGGGCGAGAATGCGCGGCAAGACCAGAATCTCCACCGGGTCGAGCCCGATGGTCCGCATGGCATCCACCTCCTTGTTGACCTTCATGGTTCCTATTTGGGCGGTGAAGGCACTGCCGGAACGACCGGCCACGATGATGGCCGTAATCAGGATGCCCATCTCGCGCAGGACGGAAACGCCCAGCAGGTTGACGGTGAAGATCTGCGCCCCGAAGCGGGCAAGCTGCCCCGCGCCCTGATAGGAGACGACGACCCCAATCAGGAAGGCCAGCAGCCCCACGATCGGCAGGGCCCGAAACCCGGTCTGGTCGATCTGGTTGACCAGCGAGACGATGCGCAGGCGCTTGGGATGTATCAGGGAACGGCCAGTGGCCACGACACAGAGGCCGAGAAAGGCCACCAGGTCGCGTGCGTCCCGCCCCAGCGCCACGGTCCCACGCCCCAGACTTTCCACCAGGCCAGCCAGGCCGCCCGGGCCGGGCGCCGGCTGTTCCGGTTCGGACGCCTTCGAGACCGCCTCCATCAATTCCACGCGTGCGCCCTCGATTCCGGCGATTTCGACCTGAAATCCGCGCTCGCGCAGACGTTCGGCCGTGCGCTGCACGATCCAGGCGCCGGCTGTGTCCAACGCGTCCACTTCAGAAAGATCGAGAACCACCTGCTGAGAGGCACGGATGTCGTGTGAGGTTACAAGGGCCGAGATGTCCTTCTCGCGCGCGGCCACTGTCTCGGTGATCCAGGCACCGCTCAGTTCTATGGCCAGCCAGTTGGCCTCGCTGCGCCGTGTCAGACCCGCTTCCAGCAGCTCCGGTGGCCGTGATGATGCGCGCGAAATCATGAGCTGCCGCTGCTCCCTCGTCCCTCTTGCCTGGATCTCTGGCTGTCCCAGAGACGAGCCAATTCGTGCTGGTGCGCAGCCTCAGCCTCCGCGCCCTGCTCGGAGCCGTTATAGAGTCCAAGCTCACGGAGCAACTGAAAAAAGCCGCGTTGGGGCAGATTGCCGCTCGTGCGGCTGACGACCAGCGAGGCCCGGAGAGGTCGACCCCTTGCATGGTCCTCGCGCATGGTCTCCTCCAGCAGCAGTGTCAGCCTGTGAATGGTCTGCCCCCCGGACATCCCAAGGGACTTCGCCATATCCCGATAAGTCACGGTCTCACGGCGGGCAGACAGTCTTTCCAGTTCCGCCTCGAGACGTTCCTTCAGTTCCGGGTCCGGCATCATCGCTTCCTGATCGGAAAGTGTTGGGAATTACGGCCAAAGGTTGCTCCGGCAACCCTAATGCCAGAATGTGGAGATCGAATAAAGAAAAGGTAAAAGACGGCTTGCCAAATGCCTCCCATGCGCCCGGCAAGGGTCGCTGATCACTGATAAGTGTCGCCGGCCACTGAAATGAAGCGTGCCGGCAGTGGCAGTGAAATTTCAGTCTTACTCTTTCAATTCCCCCTGTCCTTCCCTAAGCTGTCGCCAATCCATTCAATGGAATACATAAAGCCAACCGACAGAGGTAGAGGATGACACAGGAACTGCACCATTTCATAGGCGGACAGGTGGTCAAGGGCACCAGTGGACGCACCAGTGACGTCTACAATCCGGCCACCGGTGAGGTGACAGGAAAACTCTCCCTGGCCTCTGCCTCAGAGGTGGACAAGGCCGTGCAGAATGCCGCGGAGGCCTTTCCGGACTGGGCAGCCACGACGCCGCTCAACCGTGCGCGTGTCTTCTTCAAGTACCGCGAGCTTCTGGAAGCCAACAAGCAGAAGATCGCGGAGCTGATCTCCCGCGAGCACGGCAAGGTGCTGGCCGACGCCGCCGGCGAAGTGACCCGCGGCATCGAGGTGGTGGAATTCGTCTGCGGCGCGCCGCATCTCCTGAAGGGCGAGTTTTCCGAGAACGTCGGCACCAGCGTCGATTCCCACTCGGTTCGCCAGCCACTGGGTGTGGTGGCCGGCATCACGCCGTTCAACTTCCCCGCCATGGTGCCCATGTGGATGTTCCCGGTCGCCATCGCCTGTGGCAACACCTTCATCCTGAAGCCATCCGAGCGCGATCCCTCCGCTCCGCTGTTCCTGGCCGAGCTGGCCAAGCAGGCCGGTCTGCCCGATGGCGTCCTGAACGTCGTCAATGGGGACAAGGAAGCCGTCGACACCCTGTTGACCCATCCGCAGATCGAGGCGGTCAGCTTCGTGGGATCCACCGGCATCGCCGAGTATGTCTATCACACCGGCACCGCCCACAATAAGCGCGTGCAGGCGCTCGGCGGTGCCAAGAACCACATGGTCGTCATGCCGGATGCCGACATGGACCAGGCCGCCAATGCCCTGATGGGAGCCGGCTACGGCTCCGCCGGAGAGCGTTGCATGGCCGTCTCCGTGGCTGTCGCCGTGGGCACCGCCGGAGACGAACTAATCGAGCGTCTGGCGCCCAAGGTGCGCAACCTGAAGGTCGGCCCCTTCGACGATCCCGAGGCCGACATGGGCCCGCTGGTCACCAAGCAGGCGTATGAGCGCGTTCGCGGATACATCGACTCAGGCATCGAGGAAGGCGCGGAAGCGGTCGTCGATGGCCGCGAGTTGAAGCTACAGGGCTACGAGAACGGCTATTTCGTGGGCGGCACCCTGTTCGACCATGTCAAGCCGGACATGCGCATCTACAAGGAAGAGATCTTCGGTCCGGTCCTTTCCGTGGTTCGGGCAAACGACTACGAGGAAGCGCTCAAGCTGGTGAACGAGCACGAGTACGGCAACGGAGCCGCCATCTTCACCCATGACGGCGATGCCGCGCGCAATTTCTCCAACCGCGCCCAGATCGGCATGATCGGCGTGAACGTGCCGATCCCCGTGCCGATGGCCTTCTACAGCTTCGGCGGCTGGAAGCGGTCACTGTTCGGTGACCATCATGCCCACGGTCCCGAGGGCGTGCGTTTCTACACACGCATGAAGACGATCACCTCGCGCTGGCCCAAGGGCGTGCGCAGCGGAGCGGAATTCGTCATGCCGACCATGAAATAACAGGGCTCAATCCAGCGGGACCGGACGCGCTTATCGTGTGCCCGGGACCCGCAGGTCGGCCTTTGAGGCCGCCTGGACCTTCTTGAGAGAGTCCCCATCGAGGCGCGGAGTCAGAACAAGCTCCGCGCCTTTTCTCATGGCTGCCAATGCAGCCACCAGGCTGTCCCGCCGCGTGAGTGGCTGATCCAGCAGCCAGCGCTCGCCCTGCCTCTTCTGCGCCTGCTCGCCGGCTTCCTCGACCAGAGCCGACAGGGAACAGGCCCCGGACGACACCACGATCTCGCTTTCGCTTGAAAGCGCACTGGCAACCTGTCCGGATTTTCCCATCAACTGGTCCAGGCGAAAGAAAGCGGTGTGTGCGGGCACCCGGGAAAAGGTACCGCCACGAAGGTAAGGCGCAAACAAGCGCTGGGGGAAAGGCATCTGACTGGCAAAGCGTGCCACCGCCACCTCTGGCTGGCTGCCCTCGGGCAGCACGGAAAGCAACCTGTCCTGCACGGCCGAAAGATCCACCGTCAGGATCAGGTCGCCCTCCTCGATATCCGCAAACTGGGGTTTCAGATCATTCAAAGCCGCGCGCGGATCCAGCAAGCGCGGCGCATACCCCGCAGCGAGACAGCCCAGGAGGCTGGTAACCGCCAAGGGGCAGTTGGGCATGAACAGGGTGACCTGCCCTGCCTGGGCGCCATCACGTGCCGCAAGCCCGGCGGCCAGTCGCTCTGCCTCGGCACAGAGTGCCGGAACAGCCGTCGCGCGTCCCATGAAGGAAACGCCTGCCTTCTTCGAAAGCCCTAGCTGCCCGCTTATACCCTGGCTTCCTGCCATCCCGGACAACCGCGCCCCCGATCAGAGATCCAGCAGCATGCGCTGCGGATTTTCCATCTGTTCCTTCAGGCGCACCAGGAAGGTAACGGCTTCGCGCCCGTCGATGATGCGATGATCATAGGACATGGCGACATACATCATGGGGCGGATTTCCACCTTGCCGTTCACGGCCATGGGCCGCTCCTGGATCTTGTGCAGTCCCAGAATCCCGGATTGCGGCATGTTGAGGATCGGCGTGGACAGCAGGGAACCGAAGACACCGCCATTGGTGATCGTGAAGCTGCCGCCCTGCATTTCCTCCATGGTCAGCTTGCCGTCCCGGGCACGCGCGGCGACGTCGCCCAGCGCTTTCTCGATATCGGCGTAGGATTTGCTGTCGCAATCCCGGATGACCGGCACCATCAGGCCGTTGGGCGTCGAGACAGCCATGCCGATGTCGTAGAACTTGTTGTAGACGAGTTCCTCGCCATCGATCCGGGCGTTGACCGTCGGCTGCTCTTTCAGGGCCCCGACCACGGCCTTGGCGAAGAAGGAGGTAAAGCCCAGCTTCACGCCGTGCTTCTTCTCGAAGGCTTCCTTGAACTCGCTGCGCACAGCCATGACTTCGCCCATGTCCACCTCATTGAAGGTGGTCAGCATGGCCGCCGTGTTCTGGGCCTCTTTCAGGCGACGCGCAATTGTCTGGCGCAGCTTCGTCATGCGCACCCGTTCTTCACGGGGACCGCTCTCCGCAGAGGGGGACTGGCTGGTTGCCTGGCCCGCTGCGGCGGTCGCCGCCTGACCGGCCGCCACCTTGGGGCGCGGCTTCAGTTGCGTCTTGCCATCGATGACGTTCTGAACGTCTTCCTTGGTGATGCGCCCCTGCGGGCCTGTGCCCTGGATACGCGCGGGATCCAGATCGTTTTCCTCGACCAGCTTGGCAACAGCCGGCGACAGGCTGGCCGCACTGGGCGAGGCGGACTCAACGAACTGCCTCAGGTCATCGGCCGTGATCTTGCCGCCTTCGCCACTGCGCGGCGCACTGCTCGGATCCAGGTGCTGGTCCGTGTCCGCTCCGGCTGCAGCTTTCCCCTTGTCAGCCTGCGCGGTCCTTTCTTCGCTATCGGACTCAGTCCCTTCGCTCTTTTCTTCCTCGGCGCCAGATTGTGCAGGTTCGCTGCCAGCCGCACCGGCGGCAATCTTGCCCAGGACCGCGCCCACTTCGACGTTCACGCCTTCCTCGGCCAGGATTTCCGACAGGCTGCCGGCCTCTGGTGCATTGACCTCCAGGGTCACCTTGTCGGTCTCCAACTCCACCAGGGCCTCGTCGGCCTCAACCGCTTCGCCCGGCTTCTTCAGCCAGCGCGCCACCGTAGCCTCGGCGACCGATTCCCCCAGGGTCGGGACGACCACATCGACGCTCTGGCCACTGCCCGCGCCGCCGGTCTTGCCCTTGCCCGAAGAGGCGCTTTCACTGGAGGTGGAGGCGGCCTTGTCCTCGGCCTTCGCCTCCTGCTTTGCCGGCTGGCTGTCCTTCTTGTCCTCACTCTTGGCGTCACTGCTCTTGCCGGATGAGGCAGCCGCCTGGCCTTCACCGATCAGGCCCAGCACGGCGCCCACTTCGACATTGGCGCCTTCCTCGGCCGTAATCTCGCTGATCGTGCCAGCGGCTGGTGCATTGACCTCCAGGGTCACCTTGTCGGTCTCCAGCTCCACCAGGGCTTCGTCGGCCTCGACCGTTTCACCCGCCTTCTTCAGCCAACGGGCCACTGTGGCCTCGCTTACCGATTCCCCCAGTGTGGGCACCTTGATTTCGGTTGCCATGTCTTTCCTCGTTCCACCCTTGTGCGCCGGACGGCCAGGCCGTGCGGCTTTCGTGTCATCCTTCAGGCGCCGTTACTTGGCGGCCTGTTTGGCCGACTGCTTGGCCTTTTCCTCGTCCATCGCACGCCGAGTGCCTATGCGTCCGGTTCTCTTGAGCCCCTTGGTAAAGGCTTCGTCAATCAGCTGGGCCTGCTCGGCCTCATGGCGCTTGAACGAGCCCGTGGCCGGGGATGCGGCCGAACGACGGCCGGCATAACGCGGGCGCGGATTCTTGAAGCCGACATCCGTGGCCACTTCCTCGATGAAGCTTTCGACAACGGACCAGGCGCCCATGTTGCGCGGCTCCTCCTGGCACCAGACAATATCGCAATGCTTGTAGGGCTCCAGCTCCGTGGCCAGCCCGTCCACCGGGAAGGGGTAGAGCTGCTCAAGGCGTATGAGATGGATATCCTTCAGCTTGCGCTTTTCCAGTTCGTCCAACAGATCGTAGTAGACCTTGCCGCTGCAAAGCACCACCTGCTTGGCGTCCTTGGGCTGACTTGGCTGCTGCGGTGCCGGCAAGACCCTGTGGAAAGTGGATTTGCCGGTGAACTCCTCCAGAGTGGAGACACAGCGCTTGTGGCGCAGCAGGGACTTCGGCGTCATGACCACCAGTGGCTTGCGGAAGTCGCGATGCACCTGACGGCGCAGGGCGTGGAAGTAGTTCGCCGGTGTGGTGCAGTTCACCACCTGCATGTTGTCTTCGGCACAGAGCTGCAGGAAGCGCTCCAAGCGTGCCGAGGAGTGTTCCGGCCCCTGGCCTTCGTAACCATGCGGCAACAGCATGACCAGGCCGGACATGCGCAGCCACTTGGCCTCGCCCGAGGCGATGAACTGATCGATGATTACCTGGGCACCGTTGACGAAATCGCCGAACTGCGCCTCCCACAGGGTGAGCGCCCGTGGCTCCGCCAGGGAATAGCCATACTCGAACCCCAGGACTCCCATCTCGCTGAGGGGGCTGTCCACGATCTCGACCTTGGCCTGTTCCGGATCGATGTGAGCCAGCGGCTTGTAATGCTCCTCGGTCTCCTGGTCGACCCAGGCGGCATGACGCTGTGAAAAGGTTCCGCGGTTGCTGTCCTGGCCGGACATGCGCACCGGATGCCCCTCCAGCAAAAGGGTCCCGAACGCCAGTGCCTCGGCCGTGGCCCAGTCGATGTTCTCGCCACTCTCCAGCGCCTGCTTCTTCGCCTCGAGCTGACGCGCAATCTTGCGGTTCAGGTTGAAGTCATCCGGCACCGTGACAAGTGCCTTGCCGACCTTCTCCAGTTCATTCTTGGGCACGGCTGTCTTGCCGCGGCGCGGATCATAGCCGCGGGCGGCCTTGAAACCGCTCCAGGCGCCTTCCAACCAATCCGCCTTGTTCGGCTTGTAGTTCTTGGAAGCCTCGAATTCCTCTTCCAGCTTTGCATACCAGTCCTTGACGAAGGACTCGCCCTCTTCCTCGCTGATGACCTTCTCTTCGACCAGCTTGTCCGTATAGAGCGCCCGCACCGACTTCTTGTCGCGGATCGTCTTGTACATGATCGGCTGGGTGAAGGCCGGTTCGTCGCCTTCGTTGTGGCCGTAACGGCGATAGCAGAACATGTCGATGACGACATCCTTCTTGAAGGTCTGCCGGAACTCCGTCGCAATGCGTGCCACATGGACCACCGCTTCGGGATCGTCACCGTTCACATGGAAGACCGGCGCCTGGATGATCTTCGAGACATCCGAGCAATAGGGGCCGGAACGCGCATTCACCGGATTGGTCGTGAAACCGATCTGGTTGTTGACGATGAAATGAATCGTCCCACCGATGCGATAGCCCCGCAGCTCCGACAGATCCAGGGTCTCGGGCACCAGGCCCTGCCCCGCGAAGGCCGCATCGCCGTGCATCATCAGGGCCATGACTTCGGTGCGGTCCTCGTCATTGTGCTGCTGCTGCTTGGCGCGCACCTTGCCCGCCACCACGGGATTGACTGCCTCCAGATGCGAGGGATTGGCGGTCAGCGAAAGGTGCACGCTGTTGCCGTCAAACTCGCGGTCCGTCGAGGTGCCCAGGTGATACTTGACGTCACCGGAGCCGCCCACGTCCTCGGGATGCGCAGCGCCGCCCTGGAACTCACTGAAGATGGCCTGGAAGGGCTTGGCCATGAAATTCGCCAGCACGTTCAGGCGCCCCCTGTGCGGCATGCCCAGCACGACTTCCTTCAGGCCCAGCTGGCCGCCACGCTTCACGATCTGTTCCAGCGCCGGAATCATGGACTCGCCGCCGTCCAGGCCGAAACGCTTGGTACCGGTATACTTCTTGTTCAGGAACTGCTCGAAACTTTCCGCAGCCGCCAAGCGCTCGACAATGGCGCGACGGCCCCGCTCGGTGAAATCCGTGCGGTTCAGTTCCGCACCCTCGATGCGTTCCTGGATCCAGCGTTTCTGGTCCGGGTCCTGGATATGCATGAACTCGACGCCGATGGAGCCGCAGTAGATACGCCGCAAGCGCTCCATGATCTGGCGGATCGTGGCTGTTTCCAGCCCCAGGACATTGTCGATGAAGATCGGACGGTCATAGTCGGCGTCCGTGAAGCCGTAGGTCTTGGGATCCAGCTCGGGATGCGGCTCGATCTCGGTCAGGCCCAGCGGGTCCAGCTTGGCTTCCAGATGTCCGCGCACACGATAGGCACGGATCAGCATCAGCGCACGAATGGAGTCCTTCGCCGCCGCACGAACCTTGGGGTCGTCACAATAGACTCCCTGGCCTGCGGCTGGGGACTGGCCACCGCCTTCGGCCTTGTCCACCATCCCGTCCAGCAGGCTGCGCGCCTCATCGGACAGGGACCCGAAAAAGTCGCGCCAATCGCTGTCCAGGCTATCGGGCTCTCCCAGGAAACGGGCATAGAGCTCTGCAATCTCTGCTGCGCTCGGGCCGATGAGAGCGGTATCAACGTGCGGGTTCTGCTGCGCCATCTTGCAATTTTCCGGCGGGGGCCGGCTGGCGGACCCCGCCGCCTCTCCTTCTTATCGGGTCGCGGCCTTACGCGGCCTTCAGTGCCTCTAACATGGTGCTTCCCAGGTGTGCCGGCGAGTCCGAGACATGAACGCCAGCTTCCTGCAGTGCCTTGATCTTGAAATCGGCAGTGTCCTTTCCACCGGAGATCACGGCGCCCGCATGTCCCATGCGGCGGCCCGGCGGTGCCGTGCGACCGGCGATGAAGCCGGCAGCCGGCTTCTTCTTCGGCGCATCCCGCAAAAACTCGGCCGCCTCAACCTCGGCATCGCCGCCGATTTCGCCGATCATGATGATGCCTTCGGTCTCGTCATCATCCAGGAACAGCTTGATGCAATCGACAAAGTTGGTGCCGTTGACCGGGTCGCCGCCAATGCCAATGCAGGTGGACTGCCCCAGGCCTGCAGCAGTGGTCTGGGCCACGGCCTCATAGGTCAGTGTGCCGGAACGCGAGACAATACCGATCTTGCCGCGCTTGTGGATATGACCGGGCATGATGCCGATCTTGCAGGCATCCGGCGTGATGACGCCCGGGCAGTTCGGCCCCACCAGGCGCGTGTTGGAATCCGCAAGGGCACGCTTGACCTTGACCATGTCCAGCACGGGAATGCCTTCGGTGATGCACACCACCAGTTCGATCCCGCCGTCAATGGCTTCCAGGATCGCCTCCGCCGCAAACGGCGGAGGCACATAGATCACGCTGGCATTGGCACCGGTTTCCGATACGGCGTCGCTCACGGTGTTGAAGACCGGCAGGTCCAGGTGTTTCGAACCGCCCTTGCCCGGCGTGACGCCCCCGACCATCTGCGTGCCATAGGCGATCGCCTGCTCGCTGTGGAAAGTTCCCTGTGCGCCGGTGAAACCCTGACAGATAACGCGTGTATTCTTGTCGACGAGAACTGACATTTATGCAGCCTCCTTTACCGCTTTCACGATCTTGTCGGCTGCGTCCGCCAGATCGTCGGCCGAAACGATCGGCAGGCCCGATTCCTCAAGAATCTTCTTGCCCAGCTCGACATTCGTGCCTTCCAGACGCACAACCAATGGCACATGCAGGGAGACCTCCCGTGCGGCCGCGACAACGCCCTCGGCAATCACGTCACAGCGCATGATGCCACCGAAGATATTGACCAGAATGCCCTCCACGTTCGGGTCGGACAGGATGATCTTGAAGGCCGCCGTGACGCGTTCCTTGGTGGCGCCGCCACCCACGTCGAGGAAGTTGGCCGGATCGCCGCCGTAGAGCTTGATGATGTCCATGGTCGCCATGGCCAGGCCGGCGCCATTGACCATACAACCGATATTGCCGTCCAGCTTGATGTAGTTCAGCTCATGCTGGCTGGCCTCGATCTCCATGGGATCTTCTTCGTCTTCATCGCGCAGTTCGGCCACGTCCTTGTGGCGGAACAGCGCGTTGTCGTCGAAGTTCATCTTGGCATCCAGGGCCAGCACGCCGCCCTCGCCGGTCACCACCAGCGGATTGATCTCCAACAGCGAAGCGTCCAGATCGGTGAAGGCCTTGTACATGGCGCCCAGGAACTTGACGGCCGCACCAATCTGCTTGCCTTCCAGGCCCAGCGCGAAGGCAATCTTGCGCCCCTGATAGGGCATGAAGCCGATGGCCGGATCGATCGCTTCCTTGAAGATCTTCTCCGGGTTTTCGGCGGCCACTTCCTCGATTTCCATGCCGCCCTCGGTGGAGGCAACGATGGTCACCCGCGAAGTGGCACGGTCCAGCAGCATCGAAAGGTAAAGCTCGCGCGCAATGTCGCAACCTTCCTCGATATAAAGCCGCTTGACCTCCTTGCCCTCGGATCCGGTCTGCTTGGTGACGAGCGTAGCGCCCAGCATCTGCTCGGCGTTCTCGCGCACCTCGTCCCTGGATTTGACGACCCGGACGCCACCCTTGCCATCCGGATCTTCCTTGAAGCGGCCGGCGCCTCGTCCGCCCGCATGGATCTGGGATTTCACGACCCAGACGGGTCCGCCCAGTTCGTCAGCTGCCTTCTCGGCCTCCGCCGGCGTATAGGCCACCTGGCCCTTCGGCACGGCAACGCCGAACTTCGCCAGCAGGCTCTTTGCCTGATATTCGTGGATATTCATGCTGGTCCGTTCGTGATGTTCGTGATCTTTGTGCTGGTGACGACAAGGCGGGACGGCAGCCCCGCCAAATCCTCTTGCGCACCGGAAGCGCGCGTCACTTTATCACCCTGCCAGTGACACGCAACCGTCGCGGCCGCCTTTTGTGGCGCCCGGTCAACCTTGTGAAGGGCTGGCGGCATCAACCGCCGGCCAGCTTCTTGCAGGTATCCAGCAGGCCGCGCACGGAGGCCACCGAGGTCTCGAAGTCCTTGCGCTCCTCATCGGTCAACTGCAACTCGACAATGCGCTCGACACCATCGTCACCAATGACCACGGGAACACCCACATACATGCCATCGACACCGTATTCGCCATCAAGGTAGGCAGCACAGGGCAGGATGCGCTTCTTGTCCTTCAGATAGCTCTCGGCCATCTCGATGGCCGATGAGGCCGGCGCATAGAAGGCCGAGCCGCTTTTCAGCAGACCGACAATCTCGGCGCCCCCGTCCCGGGTCCGTTGCACGATTTCCTCGACCCGCTTGGCATCGATCCAGCCCATCTCGACCAGATCTGGCAGGGGAATTCCGGCCACGGTGGAATAGCGGGTCATGGGCACCATGGAGTCGCCATGGCCGCCCAGAACGAAGGCCCGCACGTCTTCGACGGAGACCTTGACCTCTTCGGCAATGAAATGACGAAAGCGAGCAGAGTCCAGAACGCCGGCCATGCCGACCACCTTGTTGTGCGGCAGGCCGCTTGCCTCACGCAGCACCCAGACCATGGCGTCCAGGGGATTGGTGATGCAGATCACAAAAGCGTTGGGAGCATATTTCTTGATGCCCTCACCTACGGAGTTCATGACCTTCATGTTGGTTTCGACCAGATCGTCACGGCTCATGCCCGGCTTGCGGGGCACGCCAGCCGTCACGATCACCACATCGGCGCCCTCGATGTCGGCATAGTCGTTGGCACCCTTCAGCTTCGCATCGAAACCCTCGATCGGCGCGGACTGTGCAATATCCAGCGCCTTGCCCTGGGGCAGCCCTTCGGCAATGTCAAACAGCACCACGTCGCCCAATTCCTTGAGTCCGGTCAGCAACGCCAGCGTACCGCCAATATTGCCTGCGCCGATAAGTGCAATCTTGCTTCGTGCCATGAAACGACTCCTCGAAAGCTATGGTCGGGCAACCCGCCCTTGTGAAATTCACGGGCTGTTTACGCCCTTTGCCTCCAGCGGGCAAGGGATCGGCGGGCGCCTGTGCCTCTTTCCGGGCACTACATCAATCTGCGGTAGATGCTGGCCGGACTCTAGCTCCTACCGCTCGTCGAAAAGCTTTGCATCGGAGCTCCATTGCGCCAACTCCGGGTTCCCTTGCAGCGCCCACATATACGCTCCCCTGCCCATTCACTTTCGAAAGTATCGCGGCAACGCAGGCACTGCCTGGTCTTGCCTTCAGCCACATCTGGTCTGTCCCCCAACGGACTGTCACCCGAGGGTTGGAAGAAGGTCATGTCGTGGTTTCCTTGCAGATTCATACACATGCAGCTGTCTGTCCGGCAGCAATCGCACCGCCGGACAGTCGGGCCCTGAAAAGCCGAAATTCAGCGAGCGGGCTTAACGGGCGGGCTTGGAGCCCTTCGCTGCGTCGCTGCTCTTGGCCGTGCCGGCGGGAGCGTCGGCAGGTTTCGTATCAGCCTTGTCCTCAGGTTTATCTTTTTGCTTCGAGGAAAAATCTTTGAATGACATTGAAATTTTCTTTCGTATTTTCCGGCATTAATTCGCCGGTCTTAAATATATGGGTATTATGGAATTGATTCCCAGATTATAATATTTACGTAAAGACTCTACGTTTATTTCCAAATTCTGCTGGATACACGGTAAGAAGTGACCGAAAAAGACGTGACTTCAATGCACAAGCCCATGAAAGACCATAGTGATCCAAGAAAAAGCCATCGGGGATGCGCCTTCAGCCCAAGCTGAATTTCCGACCCAAGCTGAACTTCAACGTGCCACTGCCCCCTTCCAGACACCGACGCTCCGTGAAAGCTTGAGCCAGATTGTCACCTCCTTCGGGGGGTTCATCCTCACCTGCACGGGCATGTATTTGCTGGCAGCACAGTCCTACTGGCTCGCCCTGCTGCCAGCGCCTCTGGCCGCATTGTTCCTTGTCCGCATCTTCATCATACAACATGACTGCGGCCACTATTCCTTCTTCCGCTCACGCAGGGCCAACAACGTCACCGGGTTTATCTGTGGCCTTCTGACCCTGACCCCCTACACATCATGGCGCCGCCAGCATGCGGGACACCACGGCATCTGGAACGACCTGGATCGGCGTCAAAGCGGCGCAGACATCTACTCGTCCTGCCTGACCACCGACGAATACAAGGCCTTGAGTCCGCGCCAGCGTTGGGCTTATCGCACGGCGCGACACCCGCTTGTCGCCAACCTTCTGCTGCCCCCGCTGATCTTCCTGCTGCTCTATCGCCTGCCCTTCGACATGCCACGCGATTGGCAACGCGAAAGACGCGGTGTCTATTTGACAAACATTGCATTGCTCGGCCTGCTTACCGGCCTTGGTCTGCTGCTTGGCTTCGAGCGTGTGGTTCTGGTTCAGTTACCGGTCATGATCCTGGCCGCGATCGTCGGGGTCTGGCTGTTCTCGGTTCAGCATCGCAGCGAGTCCACCCAGTGGTTCCGGCATGATCGCTGGAGTGCGCAGGCCGCTTCAATCGAGGGCTCCACCTTTCTGAACCTGCCTCGGATCCTGCGCTGGTTCACGGGCAATATCGGCTATCACCATGTCCACCACCTGAATCCGCGAGTCCCCAATTACCGTTTGAAGAGCTGTCATGAAGCCCTGCCGACCCTGCACGGCGCATCACAACTCAGCTTTCGCGGAGGCATGCGCGCGCTTTGGTACGTCCTCTGGGATGAAGGGCGCGAGAAAATGGTGACACTGCGGCAGCTGAATCGAGAACAGCCGCAAGGCAATGCGCCTGCATGAAGCTCTTCGAGTGCCAGAACTGCAGGCAACGCCTCTATTTCGAGAACACGAGGTGCGAGCACTGCGGCATGGCACTGGGCTACATTCCCGAAATAACGACGCTCAGTGCGCTTTCGCCCTCTGGTGACGGCGCCTGGAAGGCACTGGCTGCCTCCGGCCGGACCTTCCGCTTCTGCGCCAATGCCAGTCACGACGCCTGCAACTGGCTTGTGCCCCAGGGCAGTAAGGATATCTGCAGCAAGGACATCTACTGCCACGCCTGTCGACACAACCGGACGATACCTAACCTCTCGGATGCGCGGAACCTGCTGCTATGGCAGAGGATCGAGGGCGCCAAGCATCGGCTCTTTTACGGCCTGCTGCGCCTTGGCCTGCCATTGGTGGACAAGCGTGCGGATGCCGCGCATGGCCTTGCGTTCGACTTCCTTGGCCAGGCACCCGAGCCGTTCCAGGAATCTTCCCAGGTCATGACAGGACATGCCGAGGGCCTGATCACCCTGGATATTTCGGAAGCCGACGACGCAGCGCGCGAACGCCACCGCCTGCAGATGGCGGAACCCTATCGCACCCTGCTTGGGCACTTTCGCCACGAGATCGGGCATCACTACTGGGAAAGGCTTGTGCGAGGCGGCGTCTGGCACAGCGCTTTTCGCGAGCTGTTCGGCGATGAGCGCCAGGACTACATGACGGCCCTGCAGAACCACTATTCCCATGGCCCTCCTTCCGACTGGCAGGACCACTACATAAGCAGCTATGCCAGCGCCCATCCCTGGGAGGACTTCGCCGAGTGCTGGGCACACTATCTGCATATTCTGGACACCCTGGAAACGGCACATGCCTTCCAGTTGCAGGTTGCGCCGCGCACCGGCCGCGATTTCGAAACCGCCCAAAGCTTTGACATCGATCCCTACGAGGAAGCGGATTTCGACCGTCTGTTCGCAAACTGGCCGTCCCTGACCTTTGCGATCAACAGCCTAAGTCACAGCATGGGGCAGCCCGACCTCTATCCCTTTGTCCTGACTCCGACTGTCATGGGCAAGCTTCGCTTCGTGCACGGGCTTGTCCAGGCCAACAGAGGACAGCTTTGCTAGCCCCAGAGAGCTATCCGCGCCGCGGCATCAGGACGGTATAGTCCAGGTCCAGCACAACGCAGGGGTCGGGCTTTCCCTCTTCATCCTTGTCAGGAAACTCGGTACAGGGCCGGTCCTTCGCGCCAACGCTCCGCAGCCTCAAGGCCGCAAGATCGTTGCGGCCGGGCAGTTCCATCTTCTCCAGAACCTCGGACCAGGCAAAAAGCGTATGGCCTGCAAAGGTGGGCGAAACATGGCGCCCGCCATTGATGGCCGCAATCCGGACGGCATTGCCCAACCCGTTGAAACTGAGCGCACGGACCAGGGAGATGACATGTCCACCATAGACGATACGGCGCCCGAAACGGTTGCTGTTGGCTGCCAATTGGTCGAAATGCACCCGGGCGGTGTTCTGGTAGAGACGGGTTGCCATCTGATGCTCGGCTTCCTCCAGGGTCATGGCGTCACCGTGATCAATCCGCTCACCAACCGCGTAATCCTCCCAGAAATACGGACTGCCGGCCAACTCGCCATCATAGCCGGCGCAGTTCAGACCTTCGGGCAGCACCAGGTCTTCTGCCGCGACCGCATCGGCCAACTCCGGGACCTGGGTCTGTGGTGCCGGCGAGTCCGGATCGCGCTTGTTGACCAGAACCCAGCGCTTGAAGTCCAGGACCGGTTCGCCCAGCTGGTTCACTCCTGTGGTCTGAACATAGACGATCCCGGTATTGCCCGCAGAGGTCTGCTTCAGGCCGATCACCTGCGAATAGGCCGTCAGTGTATCCCCGGGATAGACCGGAATGCCGAAGCGGCACTCGGCATACCCGAGATTGGCCACGGCATTGAGCGAGATATCCGGCACCGACTTGCCGAAAACCACGTGAAAGACCAGCAGGTCATCCAGCGGCGCCTCGTCCAGCCCCAGCGACACGGCAAAGTCCGCCGAGGAATGCAGGGCAAAGCGACTGCCCGTCAGTGCCATGTAGAGTGCAGCATCCCCCTCCGTCACCGTGCGCGGCGTGGCATGACGGATTTCCTGGCCAAGCGTGAAATCCTCGAAGAAATTGCCCTGAAAGGCCTTGTCACTCACATTCTGCTCCTTGTCCGGTCGGAAGGACTGCTCCCGGGTTCACCTCAGGACGCCGCCTGGTCCTCCAGCTCCTTGATGGCCTCGGCCAGGGCCACGGTTCGCTTGGCCGTTTCCACATGCAGGTTCTCGATCAGTTTGCCATCCAGCACGACCACGCCCTTGCCTTCGCGCACGGCTTCGCCATGTGCCTCGATGATGCGATTGGCCTCGGCCACTTCGTCGCTGGAGGGGGCAAAAACCTCGTTTGCCTTTGCGATCGTCTTGGGGTGGATCAGGGTCTTTCCGTCAAAGCCAAGCTCCCTGCCCTGGCGGCAATGCTCGGAAAAGCCCGCGTCGTCGCTCAGATCCAGGTGCACGCCATCGACGATCGCCAGACCGGCGGCCCGGGCAGCCAGGACACAAAGCGACAGCGAGGTCAGGACCGGCAGACGCTGATGGGTATGCTCGGCATTCAATTCCTTCACCAGGTCCGAAGTGCCCATCACCAGACAGGTCAGCCGTTTGCTGGCCTGTGCAATCTCGTCCGCATTCAGGATTCCACGCGGGGTCTCCATCATGCACATCAGGCCAACGTCCTCCCCGGCACCGGCCTTCACCATCAGTTCCTCGGCCTGCCGGACCATGGCTGCCGATTCCACCTTGGGAAGCATCAAGGCATCGGCCCCGCAGGTCGCAAGGGCCTCGATATCCGCACGGCCCCAATCGCTATCCAGTCCGTTGACGCGGACGATGATTTCACGACGTCCATATCCGCCCTGCTTCACGGCTTCGGCAATGTTCGCGCGCGCCTCGTCCTTGGCGTCGGGTGCCACGGCATCCTCGAGGTCCAGGATCAGGGCATCCGCCGGCAGGCCGCGGCCCTTATCGAGGGCTCGCGTGTTCGAGCCGGGCATATAGAGGACACTGCGGCGCGGGCGGAAGGTTTCGGTCATTCTGCTCTACCTCTCTGTCGTAGGGTCGGTCGAGGCTCTTGCGGCAAGCCTGTCCGACGGTCGGTTCTTGCAATCAAAGGAATTCTTGCCGAAGCAGGGCTGCTACAGCAAGTTTGCAGGAAAGAAAAATCGTCAATCCCACTGGAAAGTCCAAAATGAGCATACTCTCCGTCCAGTCCCATGTCGCCTATGGTTATGTCGGGAACCGCGCCGCCGTATTTCCCTTGCAACGCCTCGGTTTCGACGTCTGGGCCGTCAACACGGTCCAGTTCTCCAACCATACGGGCTACGGCAGCTGGACCGGAGAAATCTTCACGCCCGAGCATATCTCCTCGGTCCTTTCCGGCATCTTCGAGCGCGCGCCCCTGGAGTCCTGCGAAGCGGTCCTGTCGGGTTATCTGGGCGCAGCCAAGCTGGGCGAGACCATCCTGTCCACAGTGGACCGCGTTCGCGAAGCCCGGCCAACAGCGCTCTATACCTGTGATCCGGTCATGGGGGACGTAGGCCGCGGCATTTTCGTCCAGCCGGAAATCCCTGACTTCATGAAACAGCGCGCCGTCCCGGCCGCCGACATCATCACGCCCAACCAGTTCGAACTGGAACTCTTGACGGGAGAGACGCCAAGCGACCTTGAACACGCCATCGCAGCAGCTCAAAAGGCACGCGCCCTGGGTCCGGAAGTGGTTGTGGTGACCTCGCTTCAGACCTCGGAAACTCCGGACGACTCCATCGAAATGCTGGCCGTCTCGGGCGAAGGCGCCTGGCGCGTGCGCACGCCCATGCTGCCACTGGAAATCCCGCCGAACGGCGCCGGGGATGCCGTCACAGCTCTGTTCCTGGCACATTACCTGAAAACGCACTCGGCGCCCGACAGCCTGGCCGCCATGGCCGCGGCCGTCTTCGAGATCATTTCTGCCACTCTGGAAGCCGGCACACGGGAATTGCAGCTTATCGCTTCACAAGACCGCTTCGTGAAGCCGGACAAGCGCTTCACGCCGGACAAGGTGGGGTGACAACGCGCTCCCACCCTTCATCCGGCGTTGATATGGCTCAGAGGTAGCTCTCGACCAGCTTCTCTGCGATCTGGACCGTGTTGAGAGCGGCACCTTTGCGCAGGTTGTCGGAGACGACCCACAGGGCCAGGCCGTTGTCGACGGTCGGATCCTGGCGGATTCGACTGACGAAGACGGAATCCTCGCCGGCGGACTCGACCGGGGTGACATAGCCTTCGTCGACCCGGTGATCGACCACGGAGACCCCAGGTGCCTCGCGCAGGATTTCGCGGGCGCGCTCCTCACCCAGCTCATCCATGAACTCGATGTTCACGGCCTCGCCATGGCCCACGAAGACCGGCACGCGCACACAGGTGGCGTGCAGCTTGATCTGCGGATCCATGATCTTCTTGGTCTCCACTGTCATCTTCCACTCTTCCTTGGTCGAGCCATCGTCCATGAAGACGTCGATGTGGGGAATGACGTTGAAGGCGATCTGCTTGGTGAACTGCTCCTTCTTGATCGGATCGTTCACGTAGATGGCGCGGGTCTGGTTGAACAGTTCGTCCATGCCCTCCTTGCCACTGCCGGAGACCGACTGGTAGGTCGACACCACCACCCGCTCGATGGGCATGACTTCATGCAGCGGCTTCAGTGCCATGACCAGCTGGATCGTCGAGCAGTTGGGATTGGCTATGATATTCTTGCGGCCATAGCCGGCGATGGCCTCGGGATTGACTTCGGGGACCACCAGCGGGACGTCGGGATCCATGCGGAACTGCGAGGTGTTGTCGATCACCACGGTTCCGGCACGTGCGGCAATCGGCGCATACTGCTCGGAAACCTTGCCACCCGGCGAAAAGAGCGCAATATCGACACCGGTGAAGTCGAACTTGGCCAGGTCCTGGACCTTCAGAACCTTGTCCTCGCCGAAGGAAACCTCACTCCCGGCCGAACGCTCGGAGGCGACGGCGTAGACTTCATCCGCGGGAAATCCACGCTCGGAAAGGATCGTGAGCATTTCGCGACCAACGTTGCCGCTTGCTCCGACGACTGCCACCTTGTAACCCATAATAACTATCCATATTTGACTTGCGCCTGAACGGGGCTCGGACTTTAGACCTTTGCTTCCGTTTTGCAAGAGATGCAGATGGACGAAAAATATGTCTCAGTCACGCTATGATCACCCCGATTCCTCCCGTCGCGGCTTCCTGAAGGCCAGCGCCTGGACCCTGGCGGCCGGCGCCCTGTTCTCAGGGACACTGGCCGCTGGCCAGGCCTTTGCCGTGGACGGCACTGCCAGCACTGAAGAAGGCGAACGTCCCGAAAGCCGCCTGGTGGGTGAGCTGCGGTATTACCAGGCCAGGAAGGACGACACCCTGGTGGACATCGCAACGCGCATGGGCATCGGCTTCGTGGCCCTGCGCGCGGCCAATCCCGACGTGGATGTCTGGTTGCCGGGCGAGGGAACGGAAATTATCCTTCCGACACAAAGCCTGCTGCCGCCGGCTGAGCACAACGGTATCGTCATCAACCTGCCGGAAATGCGCCTCTATCATTTCCGGGAGGAAGGCGCCCTGCCCGTCTTCTATCCCATCGGAATCGGCCGCGAAGGCCGCACAACCCCGCTGGGCAGCACGCGGATCGAGCGCAAGACCGAGAATCCGACCTGGTATCCGCCGGAATCCATCAAGGCCGAAAAACCCGAGCTGCCCGATGTGGTGCCGCCGGGGCCGGACAACCCCCTGGGCACCCGTGCCCTCTACCTGGGCTGGCCGGCTTACCTGATCCACGGAACCAACAACCCCTATGGTATCGGACGACGCGCCAGTGCCGGCTGTATCCGCATGTACCCTGACGATGTCGAGGCACTCTATCCCACCGTGCCCATAGGCACCGGCGTCCAGGTGCTGAACGAACCGGTCAAGATCGCCTGGGTCGGCAAGGCGCTCTATCTGGAAGTCCACCCCACACAGCAGCAGGCGGACCAGGTGGAACGAAGCGGCTATTTCGACCGCGTCATGCCTGAGAATCTGGTCGGACGCGTCATGCAGGCCGCCGGCCGGGACAGGGACCGCCTGAACTGGCAGGCCATCGACAAGGCCGGAATGGAACGCCCGGGCTATCCCATCCAGGTCAACGTATAAGCCGATCAGGACCGACCAGCGCAGGGCTCACACGAGCAATACGGCCTTAAAAAGGGGGCAGCCATGGCCATCACGACCGTCGCGCAACTGGAAGCGCTTTATGACACAAGCGTCTCCCAAGCCGCGCGCGAGAAGGAAACCGACCGGGTCATCGCGCCCTATGCGCACTTGATCGAAGCCTCCCCCTTCGCGATCCTGGCCACATCGGGCCCTGAAGGACTGGACTGCTCCCCGCGCGGCGACCGCCCCGGCTTCTTGAAGCTTCAGGATGACCGCACCCTGATCCTACCCGACCGCAAGGGCAACAACCGCTTGGACTCCTTACGCAACATTCTGAATGACCCCCGTGTCGCCCTGCTCTTTCTGATCCCGGGCAGCGGCACGACCCTGCGCGTCAATGGAAGGGCCATCATCTCCGACGATCCGGAGTTACTCGACAGCCTGGCCATCGACGGCAAGCCACCGAAAACCGCCCTGGTGATCTCTGTCGAGACGGTCTATTTCCAGTGTGCACGCGCCGTTCTGCGGGCCGGACTCTGGGACAGCGACAGCCAGGTGGACCCAAAAAGCCTGCCAAGTGCAGGCGACATCCTGGAAGCGGTTTCCCAAGCGCGCATCAATGGGGAAAGTTTCGATCAGGACTGGAATGAACGTGCCGTAAAGACGCTGTGGTAGAGTTTCCTGTCCGCAACAGCTACCAGACAGAATAAAAAAAAACCCGACCCTGAAGACTGCAGGGCCGGGTTTTTCTTTGAAAGTTGCCGAAAGGCTTACTTGCGGACAGAACTTTCGAAAGCGCGATCGGCGCGGGCTGCCGCACCTTCGGCACGCTCGGCCGCAGCTTCCGCGCGCACGGCGGAGTCCTCGGCGGAACGTGCAGCCTGTTCGGCCCGCTCAACCGAAGCCATGACCTGCGACTTTTCCTCTTCGCTCATCGCGGTGGAGCAGGCTGCCAGACCGGTTGCGCTCAGCGTGGCGATGCCGACAACGGCGAATGTACGTGCGAACTTGGACATCTTGAGTCCCCTTATCCATTGTTCGAAGTTTATAATTCTGCGTCGCCCCTCCTTGCGTCAGGGCTCATCAACAAGGTGTGATGCATTTGGGAATATTGCAAGTTTGTCGCCTCCAATGTCCCAAAATTGCAACCGCTTACCTCCACAGCACCCTGTTTCGTCCGGAAAGCGTCACAGCCGTTCGGCGAACAGGAGGCATGATGCCATTCATTATTGGTGCAGTTTGCGGCAAAGTTGTGGCAAACCGCCTGCCATGACGATCACGCGTTGAGGCGGTTCAGTTCGCTAAGCACGGCATCGCCCATCTGGATGGTCGAAACCGCCTTGGTGCCCTCGGCCATGATATCAGGCGTGCGCAAACCGGAATCCAGGACATTCTGGACCGCCTGCTCGATCAGGTCGGCTTCCGTGCCCAGGTCGAAGGTATAGCGCAGGGCCATGGCATAGCTGAGCAGGGTGGCCAGGGGATTGGCCTTGTCTTGTCCCGCAATGTCAGGCGCAGAGCCATGCACGGGCTCGTACAACGCCTTGCGCCGTCCATTGTCGTCCACATCGCCCAGCGAAGCCGAGGGCAGCATGCCCAGCGAGCCCGTCAGCATGGCGGCCACGTCCGATAGCAGGTCGCCGAACAGATTGTCCGTCACGATCACGTCGAACTGCTTGGGATTGCGCACCAGTTGCATGCCGGCGTTGTCTGCGTACATGTGGTCAAGCGCGATGTCGCTGTGCTTTTCCTGGTGCAGCTTCGTGATCTCCTGGCGCCAGAGCACGCCGGATTCCATGACGTTGGCCTTTTCACTGGAGGTCACGCGCCCGCTGCGCTTGCGTGCCAGGTCAAAGGCCACGTCGCCCACACGCCGGATCTCGTTGGTCGTGTAGACCTGGGTATTGATACCGCGGCGCTGGCCGTCCGGCAGTTCCTCGATGCCGCGCGGCTCGCCGAAATAGACCCCGCCGGTCAGTTCGCGCACGATCATGATATCCAGGCCCGAAACGATTTCCGGCTTCAGGCTGGAGGCATCGACCAGGGCCTCGAAACAGAGCGCCGGGCGCAGGTTGGCATAGAGCTCCATCTCCTTGCGCAGGCGCAGCAGGCCGCGTTCCGGCTTCTTCTCGAAGGGCAGGTCGTCCCATTTCGGCCCGCCGACCGCACCCAGCAGGACGGCATCGACGTTGAGCGCCTTGTCCATGGTGGCGTCCGTCAACGGCACACCGTGGGCGTCGATGGCAGCCCCGCCCACCAGATCCTCGTCCATTTCGAAGGAAACCGAGCGTTCGCGGTCCATCCAGTCGATGACCCGGCGCACCTGGGTCATGGCCTCGGGCCCGATGCCGTCACCGGGAAGGAAGAGTATCGATTTGTTGGCTGCCATCTTGCTCACTTTGTCCTGTCTGCTTTCACGGTGTCTGGAAATACTTCCGGCTCAGGCATAGAGCCAGGGTTGCCGGGCCTTCTGTGTATTCTCGAAGCTGTCGATTTCGGCCGCCTTGTTCAGGGTCTGGCCCACGTCGTCCAGTCCGTTCAGCAGGCAGTGCTTCTTCCAGGGATCGATATCGAAGGTGATGCGCCCGCCGTCGGGCCCCTCGATCGTCTGGCTTTCCAGGTCGACCGTCAGGGTCGCATTCGCGCCCCGCTCGGCGTCCTCCATCAGCTTGTCGATCTCCTCCTGGGGCAGGACGATCGGCAGGATGCCGTTCTTGAAGCAGTTGTTGTGAAAGATGTCGGCAAAGGACGGACCTATGACGCAGCGGATGCCCGCGTCCAGCAGCGCCCAGGGCGCATGTTCGCGTGAGGAGCCGCAACCGAAGTTGTCTCCAACGATCAGGATCTGTGCAGACTTGTAGGCCGGCCGATCCAGCACGAAGTCCTTGGGATTGCCGTCCTTGTCGTGCCGTAGCGCATAGAACAGGCCCTCTGACAGGCCGGTGCGCTTGATGGTCTTCAGGAAGCGCGCCGGGATGATCATGTCGGTGTCCACGTTCACCATGGGCAGCGGCGCGGCAACGGCGGTCAGCTTGTCGAACTTTTCCATTGTCTTCTCTCCTCTTCGCGCCCTGCTCAGCAGGCCAGTTCGCGCACGTCGCTCAGATGACCCGAGATCGCGGCAGCAGCCGCCATGGCCGGGCTCATCAGATGTGTGCGTCCGCCGGGGCCCTGGCGGCCCTCGAAATTGCGGTTGGACGTGGAGGCACAGCGTTCCCCCGGCTGCAGCTTGTCGGCGTTCATGGCCAGGCACATGGAACAGCCCGGTTCGCGCCAGTCGAATCCGGCCTTGCGGAAGATCTGGTCCAGGCCCTCGGCCTCGGCCTGTTCCTTCACCAGGCCCGAGCCGGGCACGATCATGGCATAGACGCTGTCGGCCACGCGGCGCCCCTCGGCCACACGCGCCACTTCGCGCAGGTCCTCGATGCGCCCGTTGGTACAGGAGCCGATGAAGACCTTGTCCACCGGAATGTCCTGCAGCCGCGTGCCGGGCGTCAGGCCCATGTACTCCAGGGAGCGCTTGATGGCCGCAGACTTGTTCTCGTTGGGAGCGTCCTCGGGCCGCGGAATGGCGCCGGAGATCGGCAACACATCCTCGGGCGAGGTGCCCCAGGTGACCAGCGGCTCGATCTCGCTGGTCGAGAGTACGACCTCCTTGTCGTAGCGCGCACCTTCATCGGACGGCAGCGCGCGCCAGAAGGCCTCGGCCTGTTCCCAGGCGCCCCCCTTGGGCGCATAGGGGCGCCCCTTGATGTATTCGATGGTGGTGTCGTCCGGCGCGATCAGGCCGGCGCGCGCACCGCCCTCGATGGACATGTTGCAGATCGTCATGCGCCCTTCCATGGAGAGGTCGCGGATCGCCTGCCCGGCATACTCGATGACATGCCCGGTGCCACCGGCCGTGCCGATCTTGCCGATGATGGCCAGGATCAGGTCCTTGGCCGTCACGCCGGTGGGCAGGGGACCGTCCACGGTAATGCGCATGTTCTTGGCATGGCTCTGATAGAGTGTCTGGGTGGCCAGCACATGTTCGACCTCGCTGGTGCCGATGCCAAAGGCCAGCGCCCCGAAGGCCCCATGAGTCGAGGTATGGCTATCGCCGCAGACGATGGTCATGCCGGGCTGGGTCAGCCCCTGCTCCGGGCCGATGATGTGCACGATTCCCTGGCGTACGTCGTTCATGCGGAAGATCGGCACGCCGAAATCGGCACAGTTCTGCTCCAGCGTATCGACCTGGATGCGGCTTTCCTCGTCCTCGATGCCGCGCGCGCGGCCTTCCGTCGGCACGTTATGATCCGGCACGGCAAGGGTCGCCTCGGGCCGGCGCACCTTGCGTCCGGCAAGCCGCAGCCCCTCGAAGGCCTGCGGGCTGGTGACCTCGTGCACCAGATGACGGTCAATGTACAACAGGCAGGTACCATCCTCCTGCTGATCCACGAGGTGGCTGTCCCAAATCTTGTCGAACAGCGTGCGCGGCTGAGACATAACTCTCGCTCCTAACCCTTACCGAATGGGGATTTGTCCTATATATGGCCCCTGAACCGGGACTTGTCTGCCCCAGGGCGCGCGAGAATAGCGCCGCTCACCGGGAACCGCAATTCACCCCCGGGCTTTTGTCGCGAAGTTTTTTTTAAGGCTCGGATGCCCCCTGCCGTTCCGAAGCAGCCCCACAACTCAGCGCACGCAACTCAGCGCGCGAAGAATGGCCCGCCCGGTCCAGGCTGGATCTGCGAGGAGTGCGCAAAGCTCTGGGCCGAAATAGGTTTGGCGGTATAGGGCAGCGTGCTGGCCGGCGCGGACGGATCGCTTTTGTCTGAAGGGTCGCCATTGTTTGCCGGACGGGACGCCTGCTGCACGGGAAGGAAGGTGTCCTCGTTGCCCGAGGCCATCTTCTGTTGTTCCTTGTTCCAGATATCCATGACCTTGGTGCGGTAACGCAGGTTGTACTTGGGTGTTGCCGAGTGATAGCGCCCCACCGCGGCTTCCCAGGAATTGAGTTCGCGATAGTGGTCCAGGAGGTATTTCGCACTATAGGCCACGTTGTAGGCCGGATCGAAGGCTTGCTCCAGGCTGTCGAAGGCCTGCGGATGATACATCAGGTTGATCTGCATGCAGCCGACATCGATGTTGCGCACGCCCTTGGCCTTCAACTGACGCACTTCGTTAACGGCCGCCGTCCGAGTGGGCAGATAGCGCCCCTTACCCTCGGCCATGACCGTCCAGGGCCAGGCAAAAACTGCCCGCTGTTCCTTGTTGTGCCGCCCGGATTCCGCCATGGAAATGGCCGTCAGCAGCCTGGCCGGCACACCCAGCAGGCGCTCCGCCTCGGCAACATGTCGCGCACAGAGAGTCCAATCGGACTCGACGCCGGCCGGCGCAGACTGCGGCCCCTGGGCCCTGACCGGCCAGGCCGCGAAGACAAGCAGTCCCAGGAACATAAGGGAATAGGTCAATCTGCCAAAAGTGGTCACCTTGGAACCTCCTGTGAATTCACAGGGTATAGAAAGCAAACTTCATGCCACATAAGGCGGAATGATCCAGAATCAGGAGGCAGAGCCAGGTTCATGATTGTGCGTTGCAGCACGAAACAACCACTGCCCCCACACGCATCCTAGTGGCCAGTAATGGTGGAATATATATGTATTCCAACTAGATATTATTTTCGCTCTTGCACTCTCCAGGGAAATCTTTATATTGTGCAGTGCGGCATGCGAAGGATTTCCTTCGTACGCCGTACGTCTCTAAGGGCGTTTCCTCCCTAGACTTGGGGCCGTGCCAAGCGCACGGCCCTTTTTTCTTTCCGGCCAGAAATTTGGGACAGTCGGCGCCTCCGTCCTTCTACGCAGCGCGCAGATCCAACTGACCGAGACTGCGGATCAGTTCCGGAACCATGCCGGCCAGACGGTCGAGGCCGGCTGTGCGTTCTATGCGCGTCTCATCCATGTAAAGCCGGCGATTGATCTCGATCTGCAGGCAGTGCAGGCCTTCGCGCGGGCGGCCATAGTGCCGTGTTACAAAGCCGCCGGAATAGGGTTTGTTGCGGCCCACCCGATAGCCGGCCGCACGCAGCACCTCGGTTGCGCATTCGGTCACCTGCGCCGCACAGGCCGAGCCATGGCAATCGCCGAGCACAATATCCATCATCGGCAAGCGCGGGTCGTGCCCGCAGTTCTGCGCACTGGACGGCATGGAGTGGCAGTCGAGCAGCAGGCAGGCGCCGAAGCGCTCCCGCGTATCGCCCAGAAGGTGCGCCAAGGCATCGTGATAAGGCCGATAGCAGCTGTCGATCCGTTTCAGGGCCTCCTCCAGGGTCAGCTTGCCTTCGTAGATTTCCGCACCGTTCGCGACCACACGGGCCACCGTTCCCAGGCCGGCCGCAACGCGCGGTGAGCTGGTATTGACGTAATCGGGCAGCGGTTCCTTGAACATTGTCGGATCCAGTTCATAGGGCTCGCGGTTGGGGTCCACATAGGCCCGCGGAAAGAGCGCTCGCAGCAAGGGGGCGCCAAGCTCGGGCGCGGAAGCGAAGATCTCGTCGACAAAGCTGTCCTCGGACCGGCGCAGCATCAGCGGGTCAAGTCGCGAACGCGCCAGGAAATCGGCCGGATAGCTGTTACCGCTGTGCGGCGAGGCGACGACAAGCGGCAGGCTCTGGCGCCTGGGACGCAAGACCTCGTGACTCTCGCAGATATCGGTCCTCTGGGCCGGGCCGTCCATGCTGACTCCGCAAAATATCTGACTTCATTGCTCAATGTCCGAATGTTGCCGGCACTTCGCAACGATTTCTTTGACCTGGCACAGATCCGGTCGCTGACAGGCTTTCCAGGCATCGAAGCGCAATTCGACTCCCCTGCCCGGTCCGAATCCGCTAGTCTGCCCTTTTCAAGGCCGTCCTGACAGGGGTTCATGCTCCGGAACGGCGCGCCATAGCAACTGACAAGCGGGACACGCGATCCCTTTGCCTGGGCAGGATGCCCGGGACCGCCCGCTCGGACTGGAGGCAGGAAACCCATGGCGCGCATACTTCTGGCGGAGGACGACCCGGATCTGCGCCGGGTTCTGGTGCGCGCACTGGGTGCGGCCGGACACTCTGTCGAGGCCACGGGCAACGGCCTGGAGGCTCTGGAGACTCTTGAGGCGCAGCCGGTGGACCTGCTGCTCGCGGACATCGTCATGCCGGGACTGGACGGCATGGAGCTCTCGCGCCGGGCCGCCGCGCTCCACCCCGATGTCCGGATCATGTTCATCACCGGCTTTGCCGCAGTCACCATACATGACGGCAGAGTGGAGCACGCCCCGGAAGGCGCGCGCCTGCTGTCAAAGCCCTTCCATTTACGCGACCTGGTCCGGCAGATCGAGGCCTTGCTGGAAGCCGCGTGACGGCCAACCAGGAATCGCAGCAGCGTCCATCGAAAATGAAGGCAGAGGAGACTTGTCAAACACGGGCGAGGGTGCTATCTGCCCGCCCTACCGCAGGCGATCATCCCGTGCATCGCCGACCATGGTGCGGGCGCGTAGCTCAGCGGGAGAGCACTACGTTGACATCGTAGGGGTCGCTGGTTCAATCCCAGCCGCGCCCACCATATATTTCAAGGACTTATCATACTTTTTTCACCGCAGGGTTCTCGCTCGTCGCGATTTCGGCATTTTCACCGCAGTTCTCACCGCAGTCTGTTGCAGCCGTCTGAACACGTTCCAGGGACTTTCTCTTGCGAGTTTTACGCGCTGTCAGCGGAACATGGTCCATGTACTGAGATTGGGAGAAAGCTGCACCAGTGATGGTATAGGGGAGTTGTCAGGCCGTTCTGAACAGAGGGGCTAAACTGGTGAGGGAAGGAAGCCTGGCTGGCCGCTATAAAGAGGGAAAAGCTGTTCTCCGAATACCGTTCGGACGAACGCATAGGAATGCGAATGGCGGCTCAACAACCCCGAACTCCAGTCGCAATAAAGCAACTAAAGAAGTGGGTTAAATGCTACATAGGCTGATTGCCCAGGACAGCCCCTGGACATTTCAGTAGCTTTGCTCTTGGAGCCAATCGCGATATCGGATGACCCCTTCATGGATTGATAGTTGCGGCTTGAACGCGAGCTCAGTCTTGATCCGCGTAGGGTCCAGTTGGCCCTGGTACAGATCTCCGGTATCCGCACTTTCATCAAGCACGACCTCAATGTCAGGCAAAGCATTTTGGAGCGTTTCGCAGACGTCCTTGAGCTGTAAAAAACGATCACTGCTCAAGTTATAAACCAGCGATGGTGCAGACTTCGCGTCAAGAGCGGCGATAACGCCCCTGACCACATCGTCAACGTATAGGTAGTGGCACGGAAAATCAGCCGGCCCAGGAATTACGATTTTCTCGCCCCTCAATCCGCTCTTGAGGGCTTCTCGAATCATGCATGCCGTCCGTCGTCCCGGGCCATAGACCCAACCTATGCGCAAAGCCAGGCCTTCGAGCCCATGCTGATAGCGATACCCTGCCAGCAGGTGTTCACCAGCTGCCTTGCTGCCCCCATAAACATCTGTGGGAAAGAGCGGACACTCTTCTGTTATTGGCCCTTCGGAGGTCGGTCCATATGCAGCAATTGAGGAACAGTATATAAAGCGCCGCACCCCATGAATGCGTGCCGCTTCCAAAAGATTTGCAGTTCCGGTTATATTAGTTTCACAGATCCAGTATGGATTATCATTTGACACCATCGGACCGGATATTGCGCCGCAATGTATCAAGGCATCAGCGTTACTCGACTTAAGTATTGCATGCGCGCGCAGACTATCTGTCAGCTCGGCAGCATAGCTTAGGACGTTGTGATGATTAAATTTCACCTCATCACGATCAAGGGCAATCACCTTAAAACCACGTTCAGCAAGTGCCCGGATCAACGGCCTCCCTATCAAACCTCCGGCACCCGTAACTACTACTGTTTTCGTCATTTGCATTACCATTTATTAATAGCTGCTTACTAAGTGCATGATTCGAAAAGAATTGTGTGATTTCAGTTCGTTGTGGATTCCACGTTGTGCTGAGAAACAGATGTGACCGTAATATGTGGACCCAAACCACTCGTTTGAAGTATGACCGCAGTGCCTTGCGGCATGCAAGTGACGTCACCGATGCCAAATGGGAACTGATCGCACCGTAACTGCCCAAACTGCTCTCTCTTGAGCAGCCGCACGCCCCCAGAACGCATTCAGTTACGACTGAATCGTTGGTTGATTTTGACCTTGGCCCTAAGCTTAGGGCCAAGGTCACGAAGACCCGGCGCGCAATCACCTCTATCTTCGATAGCGAACCCGCATTATCCAGAACAGCCCCGATAATGAACGAATGGGTCCTGCGGCCAGGCAATGTAAATTATTGCCAACTCAATTCTTTTTACCCAGTTTGAGCTTGGTTAGGCTGCGGTGGCCCAATGGTCGGATCGGGTACGCGGTTTTGCGGCGGAGTGAATTGGTTCATGAAAAGTGAGGGGGATATCCAGAAGTTGCAATCGAGCCGGAGAACTCATCAACTTATCGGAGCCGGGGTTGCCGCTGGCGTCATCTCGGCATTCGTGAAGTCAGGCGTGGAGACGCTGTTACCCCCCAGATTGCCGAACGTGACTCCCCCGCCCATCAGCCTGCTCGAACGCCTCGGCTTCGATGCGACGTCAATGACCTACCACTTCTCGGACCAAGTCGTGAACTGGGGCGGAAACGGGGTGCATATTCTGTTCTCGGTGGTGATTGCCGTGATCTATTGCCTGCTCGTCCATGCCAACACCATCTTTCGCGTATGGCAGGGGATTCCTTTTGGTTTGGCCATGGGTTTGGGGGCACACCTTATCGTGCTTCCGATCATCGGTGTGGGTCCAATGTTCTGGAATATCCCGTTCGAAGGGTATGTCTCGGAAATCGTCGGCACGATATTCTGGATCTGGACGATCGAATGCGTTCGACGTGCCATCCTGGCCGACAGCCAGTCATACTGAAAACGTTCCGTTTCAGATCCATGTTGCAGGAATACAGGGCTCGTCGGTTCTCTATCAGCCTCACCCACCCTATTCTTCAAGGGCTTACGCCTGCCCTTCTTCACCGCAACTCTCACAGCAATCATCCAGTGCGCTGTTGTGAATCGGGAACATCCATATGACAGGAGACAAGTGGTTCATGCCCCCACCCGCCGGCAGGGGGTCACGGCACACACGTCTGCGGCTGTTCTGCTTCCCCTTTGCCGGGGGCGGGGCCGCAGTCTATCGGTCCTGGCAGGACAAGCTGCCTGAAGAAATCGAGGTGCGCCCGGTCTGCCTGCCCGGCCGTGAACAGCGTTTCGGCGAAGCGGCGTTCGAAGCCATCGACGATGCGGTCGCCGCACTGATCGATGCCATTCGCCCCATGGCGGCCACGCCTTACGCCTTCTTTGGCTATTCCATGGGGGGCATCATCGCGCACCATCTGGCTTGCCGTCTCATGGCTGATGGCGCGCCCCTTCCCGCACATCTCTTCATTGCGGCCCTGCGCGGTCCGAACATGACAGCACCGCGCCGACAGCTTCATTCCCTGCCATCGGATGACTTCTGGTCCGAGGTCGCCGCATATGGCGGAACACCCGCCGAAATCCTCGAAAGCAGCGAGTATCGCACCCTGTTCGAGCCTTCCCTGCGCGCCGATTTCAAGCTTGCGCAAACGGCCTCCTCGGCCGATCTCCCCCAACTGGCGTGCCCGATCACGGCTTTCGGGGGCACCGATGACAGCAACCCTGCACCGACGGATCTGGATGGCTGGCGGCAGGCAACAACAGGGCGGTTCGAGAAGCACATCTATCCCGGTGGGCATTTCTTCATGGCCCAGAACGAGGTGCCGATGCTCGAGCTCATCGCGACAAAACTCGGCTGTCCGCCGGTTGCGGGTGGACAGGAAAGCTACTCCCGGACTTCGTCGAACTGACCATCCCGGACATGATAGACCCGGTCTGCGACATGAAACCACCGGTCATCATGGGTGACACAGATCAGGATCTTGCCTTGGTCACGCAGGCTGGGCAGGATTTCCTCATAGAAAATGGCCCGAAAATGCGGATCCTGGTCCGCCGCCCACTCATCGAGAACCAGGATTGGCTTCTCCTCCAGTTGCGCGACGATCAGAGCCAGGCGCTTCCTCTGCCCCTGGGAGAGTGCGGTGGTCGAGAATGCGTTGTCCTCAAGCGCAACCTTGTGCTCGACCTCCATCTGGTGGATCAGGGCATCGACACGCTCGGGATCGACCGGATCGATGCCATAGAGTTCGCCAAACAGGTGATATCCCGAAAGCACTGTCGCGAACTGATCACGATATGACTGCAACCGGTCAACAGGCACGGCTATGTCGTTCACGGTGATTTCGCCGCTGTCCACCGCGCGCAGGCCGGTCAGCAGAGCAATGATCGTGGATTTCCCGGCGCCATTCCCACCTGTAATGAACGTGATTTCACCGCCTTTGAAACCTGCATTCAGAGGACCGACACCGAAGCCTCCGGTTGGTCCCGGATAGGTGAAGTGCACATCCTTGAGCGCGATTTCCCGGATATCCGAAAGGCTATCCGCGACAGGGTCGGAATGTCCGCTAAGCTCCGTGGTGATACCGCCCCCTACTTCGCGCTGTTTTTCCAAGGCGTCGCCAAGCCGGTTCTCGAGTTCGGTGATCTTCGAGATCGCCGCGTCGGCATCGTTGAAACTCGGCACCGCCATAATGGTCGATCCGATCGGGCCCAGAAGAAACAGGGTGGCCGTTGCCGTTTGCACGGCAACATCATGATAGTCCGTCGTGAAGTTCGGGACGATGAACACCATCGCGGCCATCATGAAATAGAAGGCCAGCTGGATACTGGCCGTCTCACGCGCCCACTGGGCCTTGGTCGCCGACTTGGTGTCCCGCGCCCGCCCCGAACGCTCATGCAGCTGTGCCAGCAGCGCATCACGCCGCAGGCTGTTCATCTTGACCTCCTTGAAGCCATCCAGAAGGTCGCTCAGCCCGCCGAACAGCTGGCCTTCGTCCTCCACGGCGGCGCGGGTAGCGGCGCTGATCCCGCGGACGCGATGCAGATGAATGCCGACAGACAGGACGGCCAGCACGCCCACGATGACGAAGGCGAACAGCGACAGCCACGCCAGATAGAGACTGACAAAGACGATTAGCACCAGTTGCTGAACGCCGTTCAGCATCATCGGCAAGGAATTCGAGATGGTCTGCATCTCCTGTGTCAGGGCGGTCTGGACCGGCCCCTGGCCAACGGAGTCCAGAACCTCGGGACCGGATTTGCGCACACGGTCGAACAGGTTCAGCCGGAATTGGTGCAGCACCCGTTCGACCTCGGCCGAAACGAGAACATCGGACTTGTGCTGCGCCCAGATGAAGCCCAGCAAGGAAACCGCCATCAGGCTCATCAAGCGCGGGCTGACCTCGCGGTTCTGAGCCTGCTCGGAGGCAAGGTTGACGATCACCAGAACCATGGTTGTCGAGATCGCCGCCATGACCAGCAGCGCCATGACGGTTCTGAGGTCGATCCGGGCCCGGGACCGGAGAATGTCGAACAACCGCATGGTCAGATCCTCCCGCGTGCATCGTCAGCCTCGAGTTCAACAAGTTTGCCGGTCTCAAGATGCAAACGACGGTCCGGAACATCGAAGTAATGATCGTCATGCGTAACCGCGATGATCGTGGTGCCACGCCTTTTCAGTTCGGGCAGGATCTCGTGATAGAACTTCTTGCGGAACTGCGGATCCTGGTCGGCCGCCCATTCGTCCAGGACAATAATCGGGCGATGCTCCAGGATCGCCGTAATCAGGCCCAGCCGTTTGCGTTGTCCGGCCGACAGGTCGATTGTTGTATAGCGCCCATCCTGAATGCTGGTGGCATGGGCCATCTCGAAGCGTTCAAGCCAATAGGCGGCTTCCTCAGGATCAATCCCATCAATGCCATGCAGATCGGCAAACAGATGGGAGTCCGAGAACACCGTGGCGATCAGGTTGCGATAGGGTGCGATGCTTTGCGGTCCCAACTGAAGCTGGTCGATCCTGATCGTCCCAGACACCGGCCGGTAAAGCCCGGTCAGCAGCTTGACCAGTGTCGATTTCCCCGCTCCATTGCCCCCAGTTACAAACAGAAGCTCCCCGCGCTCGATGGAGAGATCGAGGGGACCAAGCACGAAGCCGTGTCGCGGATCGCGACCGGGGTAGGTGAAGGTCACCTGGTCAAAGGTGATGCGGTTGAACTCGGACGGCAGGGCCGCAGTCCCCTCATCGGCGATCGGTTCGCTGATGGTCGAAAGATCCTTCGACAGTGCCGCCATGCGCTGTGCGGATTGTTCGGCCAGGCCGAGGACAGTCATGGACTGCACGATGATGCTGATGGGCCCGATCATGAAAAGGACCGCCGTGACGATCTTCGAGATATCGGTGCCAAGGCTTGCCGTATAGACTGGCACGACAAATACGATCACGGCCAGCAGGACATAGAAGGCCGAAATGCCCATGATCATCTGGCGCGATATCAGGCGATGGGCGGTCTGGCCGATTTCCATCTTGTCTTCCGACGTACTCGCGAAGGATGCATAGAGCGTGTCGCTGCGCCGCGACCACATCCGGACTTCCTTGATGCCGAAGAACAGGTCGGCAATCTTCCCGAACAGGACCCCTTCGATCCGGTGAAGCTCGCCGAACCAGTCCGACAGAGTCCGACCCATGCGCAGGTAGATAACGATGCCGACCCCGATCACGACAACGATCAGGAAAAAGGCCAGCGCGGAAAGCCAGAAGACATAGACCATCACTGCAACCAGCAACAGCAGGCTGCGGAAGGTCATTCCGATCAGGTGCGAGTTCTGGGAAATGACCTGAGTGCTTTGGGTGATGCTGTCATAAAGCCGGGCCTGCCCGAATGTTTCGAGTTGGGCGAAATCGGCCGCCGCGATCTGCCCGAAAAGCCGCTTGCGAACCTTGTCGATGCCATCCTCGATCTGCCTGGCAATATTGCTCAGCAGATAGACCTCGGCCAGGAAATAGACGACGGAAATAAGAATGAAGATGCCGGCCAGAAGCCAGTTGACGCGGTCCAGGCCGTTGTCGCTGATTTCCTCGGCTGCAGAGTTCACGATGCCAAGAAGGGCGGCACTTCCGATACCGGAAAGCGTTCCCGCAATGGCCAGCCGGAGCATGAACCTGTTATCGCCCCAGGATAACAATTCCAGCAACTTCATCTATTGAACGCCCCCCTCAAGGCACCCCCTGTTTTATTGCCTGCAACTGTAACCATGCTGGCCCGGGTGTCCAGCAAGCAGCACAGGAGAACCTGTCCGGATTTCAATGAGATTCTCCGGGACTGGCCCCTTCACTGTTCACGACCAGCACCCTGCTTCGAGCGGTCAGCCCGAATTTTCCGCGCAACTCCCTGTTCTTCGCTGCATGCCACAATCCGGCAATTCCGGAAATGCCGGTATCCCATGTATCCAAGGGTGCATCTCTTAGAAGGCCACAGCACAGCTGTTCCTGCACCTGAGCTGCCGTCGTATCATCGATTGCAAGACTGCCCGCACAGACACTCCGAAGAATCTCAAGAGCCGGCAGGCTTGGACAGCCACAGGAAAGTCCCACCATGCGGGTTGATAGCGTTCCTGGCAGACGGGTCAGCCGGCCGCTCTCCAGGCTGGCTTTCACACAGGCAGCCGTTTCGGGTTCGACCGAATAGACAATCGGCTTGACCCCACTTTCCTGCCAGAAGCCGATGGCGCAGCCTGCCGCCATTCCGCCCACACCGCATTGCAGAAACAGGCTGTCGATCGCGACAGACTCTGAAGCGATTTGACGCGCACACTCCACTCCCAAAAGGGCATAACCGGCCATGATATCGCGTGTGACCTCAAGGTTCCCACGGTAATCGGTATCGGTGACCAGGATCACGTTTGGCGCGTTCGCATTTTCCTCGGCGGCGGAGACGGCGTCATCATAGGTTCCATCCACCTTGACGATCTCGGCACCGCTTTCACGCAAGCGCTGTATCCGGGCCGTATCGACTTCGTTGCCGACGAAGATCCGGGCGCAACAGTTGAACTGTCTCGCCGCCCAGGCAAGCGCCAGCCCATGATTGCCGTCCGTTGCTGCAACCGCGATATAGTCCCGGCAGCCAGGAGCTCCAGGATAGAGGCCAAGTTTCTGGAACTGCCGGCTCAGACCATAAGGCGCACCGAGAACCTTGACACCCCCCAACCCGAAACGCCTGCTTTCGTCCTTGATCCAGACCTCTCCCAGCGCCAGTTCGCGTGCAAGGCCGGGCGATGGCAACAGGGGGCTTGGCGCGTAATCCGGCCATGAGGAGATCTCCGTGACAGCTCGTCGAATCTCTGCAGGTATAACAACAGGGCTGTCAAAGCCACTCATGAGTTGCTCCGGAATGCAATCGACCTTAACAGCCACTCTCGAGAACGAAAGCTATCGAGTTTGCAGCGACTGCCGGCAAACCTGACCGGAGGGAAGGGTCGAGTAAATGTCTGAAAGAATTTGTATTCCTTCACAATGAATCTCGACGGTCAGTTGGCAATTCCCTAAGCTGTAACCTGCTGTGCAAACATTTGGTGGTGGGGATAATCTTGCGCGTGTTGGTGTCCCGAGCAGGAAAGTCGACTGGGTGGATCATCGCAAGCCTGTATCTGGCATGTGGAGTGGCAACCTTTGCGCTGGCACAAGAAGCACCACAGGAATTTCCCCTTCCGCAAGACGAGGCGCTTGGCAGCATTATCCTCGAAGAGACCGCCAAAGACTCCAATACCGACCGCTTCAAAAGCGGCGCCCTGATGCCTTCACCCCAGGATCAACAGAGGGTCGACGGTCTGATCTATGAACCGGATGCCATTCCGCTGTCGCAATATCGTCGCCAGCTCGACGATTCGGCAAGCCTGATCTCCTTCTCCGAATATGACATTGCAAGCGATGGCGAGACCCGCCCGTCCTATTATGCAGCCATCTACAGCGGCAGCACGGGCGGCGCCTACTTCAAGGTTGCCGCAGCCATCTGCGACATGATGCGCCGAACCTACGAGCGTCACCGTGTTCGCTGCGTTCCGTTGCGCTCGCAAGGGGTTGGCAGCAACATTCAGCTCATGAACGAAGGGCGTGTTCAGATGGCGCTGGTGCAATCCAACAACAACTGGGAAGCACAGGAAGGGATCAATCCGATCCCCGGGGCCCGGTCCGTCATGTCGCTTCATGACGAAATGGGACTTCTGGTCGTGCGCCGTGATTCCGATATTGAAAGCCTAGCCGACCTGCCTGGCAAACGCATCAATATCGGGCCGGAAGGCTCTGCTTCACGTGAACTCTGGCTTGAGTTGCTTGAGCAGAACGAGATCGACCTCGATGACTTCGAGACGGTTTACAGTGTCGCCCAGGATTACAATCGGCAGGGTATCTGCAATGACTACATCGATGCCTTCGGTCTCTGGATCGGACACCCCGTCCCGGTGATTGAAGAAAGCCTGGCCTGCGATTCCAAGGTCGTTGGCATGGGCGGAGAATTGACCCGCGAGCTTGTCGAACAGCACCCCTACTACTTCAATCAGGTTTTGCCGACGGGCACCTACTCCAATCAGAACGAATCCATCGACTCATACGGCTTCAAGGCCTCCCTGATTGCCTATGAGCCAGCAGATCCCTACGTCGTTTATTGGGTGACACGCATCATTCACGAGAACATCGAAACACTGAGAGCAGAGTATCCCACTTTCAGAAGCACAACAGCAGAGGACTTGTCTGAAAAAGGAAACTTCCTACCCTTTCACAGGGGCGCCGCATGCTATTGGCAAATACGCCCGGATGCCTGTGAATGGCAGGAAACCTACGACTCAGTCGCCCATTCAAGGGAATAGGCAACAGGCTACCCCTGCATGAACTGGGCGGGCCTCCAACCTATCTCCGGAACTGTGTCGTCGGACGCCTTGCGGTAAGTCACTCCGACATAGCCAGCCTCGAGCAGTTCCTCGCAGCGCTCAAGATCATTGCACAGGCACCAGGTGCTCATTTCCGATGGATCACTTGAGGAGGTCACCGTTCCGCTGTGATCCTCCAGGTCCCGGCGCAACAAGAATCGCTTGCCGCCGAACTTGCTGATCAAGTTGCGGATGGACAGACCGGCCGACAAGATATTAACAACGCTCGCATAATTTTCCGGAGCAACCGTGCTGAGCGCGATCTTGCGTCCGGCTTCCCTGGCTGCCTGCAGGCGGTGCTGGACCATCCTGTGCTGCCAACGAAGCCTGCGTTGATCGGCGCGCACCGCAACACCGTCTATATGTGCAACGCCCGCCAGTTCATGATCCGGAAGTCCATGATCCCTGCCAAAGTTGGGGTCTCCCGGACGGGGCAGGCCCAGGACGCCATAAGCGATCAGCCGATCATGCCTGAAGGCCCCGAAGATCTGTCCGCAGGCCGCCATGTGATCACGGAAAAACGCATCGGTTTCTCTTGCCACCAACTCAGGCGGAAATTCGCGTACGACTTCATGGTGCAGTGCAATCACGGCCTCCAGGTGCGACTCGTTCAGACGGATGATCGGTGTCATGAGATACTCAAGAAAGCTCCCCTGAATCGCCGGACTTGGCCGCCTGCTCATTGGGGGCGATCCGGATCATGAGTTCGAAGGCCGTCACCGCAACAGCGGCAATGATGCCCAGCACAAGGACCGCACCCCCGGTACCGACCCATAGGGTCAATCCTGCTGCCAGTAACGGACCAAGCGCACCGCCCAATCGTTCAGCAAGGCGCAGCACGGCCAAGACCGGACCGGTCCCGTGACTGCGCGTAAACTCCTCACTGAGTTTAAGGCTTGCGGAAACCTGGGCAGGAATCGATGTCGCCTGTGCCAGCCCCAGCATTGCAATGGCCACGGCAAAAATCCCGTAGTCCGGCATCCATCCAGCCAGCAGGAGGCCGACAGCCGTAAGTGCGCCTCCAATACCCACCGCACGGGTTTCGTTCTGCTTGTCATCTGTCCAGCGCGCGATGGCCCAGCCGGTCAGCAAGGCCACCAGCCCGTAAAGCATGAGGACACGACCTGTCTCAGCCGTAGTGGCGCCGGACTGCAACAGGATAAGCGGGGTCAGATAATAGAGGAACCCGCTCAGGATCAGCTTGGCGGGAACGGCCGCAAAGAGAATCAGAACCTGAAACCGCCGATTGGACAGCATGGCCCGAAACGCCTCGCGTGTCGGAACCGGGGGTGTAGCCTGTCCCCGCACCCTGTCATCCATCAGGAAATAGGCCAGTGCCACGGCGAGGCCGGCCACTGTGCCCCCCGCCAGGAATGTGGCCGCTTCTCCGAAGTGGCCAGCAAGAATGCCCCCTATGGCAGGGCCGCAAATGTCGGCCAGCATGATCCCGCCGACCATCATGGCGGTCCCCTGCGTCCGGTTCTTTTCGTTGGTGGCGTTCAGCACATAGGACTGGCAAGCCACAAAGGTGGTCGCATAGCCGATCCCGGAGAGCGCCCGCCAGGACAAAAGGTCCCAGAAACCAATCGCGAAGGCCGTGCCAAACAGACCGACGGTCGCCAGAAACGCCCCTGCAAGATACATCCTCAGCGATCCGACCTGCTCCTGGAACAGGCTGCACAGCGGCATGGCGACAGCCACCATCAGAAGCTGCAAGGCCATGACAATGCCGGCACCCAACTGCCCGTCCAGGGTGTTCGCGGAAATCTCGCCAAAGAAACTCGGCATGATCGGCCGGGCCAATTCCTCAGCCAGCACGAACAGGAATGCCAGCATCCGCACCCCGATCAGTTTTGCCTCCCGCACGCGATGAGGCTCGGTGCCGGCCTTGCGCGCCATATGGCCGATCATGGAATTCATGCGTTCCATGAAACGGCCGATTTCATCGTGGGTCGACTGGCCGTGCAGAAGGGTGAACTTGCGTGCGCGCATGTTCAGCAGGACACGTTTGGCAACCCGCGCAGGCAGAACGACATTCACCGTCAGAACCAACAGGACCAGCTCAAAGGACAAGGCCAATGTAATGAAGAAGATGACCCCAATATCGTACAGGTTGTCTGTGACCGGGCGCATCAGGGCCGCCCTGTCGTGGCCAACAACGATGTCCAGGTTCTCTGCATTGCCTCCCGTAGGCTGAACCAGCACACGGGTTACGATATAGGGTGAAGTTTCTGTGTCCCCTGCCGGATCGAGGAGCGGGGCAATTTCCCCGGCCGAAAAGCCACCATTGTGCAGAATGGATTCATCCTGGACGACAGCGGCAAAGACCAGGTCCGGATCTCCATCCTGCAGCTGGCCAACAACCTCTCCAAAGCCGACGATCTCTTCCACCGGGATTTCTAGATGCAGAGCATGCGCGATTCTCTCTGACAGTGTGCGCGCTTCGATTTCAGCCTTCTGGGTGATTTCGGATTGCAGGTCCGCGCGCGCCAGATCGGCAGCACGCCAGGAAACGGCGACCAGGGTGGCGCAAAGGGCAATGGCACTGAACAGAAGCAGGATCCAGATCTTGCCCCTGGGCAGCAGACGCCTGCGGGACTCCCTTCCCTTATCGACATTTTCCGAATTCGGCTCGGACAATCGGCTCATGCGTTCTTGTCCGCAGACGCAGGCACAGTCTTCTCCACTGCCGCGTCATGGGGCAGCTGATCGCGGATTTCACGATAGAGTTCAACCAGCTCCATCTCGCTTTCGGTCAGGACATCGCCATCATGGGTCGGGCCAGAACCGGCCTTGCCAGATTCTGCTTGTTCAAGATCCGCATGCAATTCGTCGAAAACGCGGTGGCGTCGGCGCATGAGAACCACTAACAGCCCCAGCACGGGGATGATTGCCAGCATACCCATGCTGGCCGACTTCCACATTTTGGCAGAGGCGTTCTCAAGCTTCCGCCGGTATGTTTCGCCGTCAACCTGCAGGTGAAGAAGACCCGCACACTGGCCGAGACTGTCATACAGCGTGGTCCCTGCCGCCACTGCGTGTTCTCCGAAGTGAACCCAGTATGACTGTTCAATGTTACCGGGCGGAGGCGTGTCCGGAATACCGTTCGTATCCGGCAGGTCAGTGGTCGCAATCGGCGTTCCCTGGCAATCCAGTACGCTCATCCTTCTGATTTCCGGCGACATTGCGGCGCGCCGTTCGAGGATCTCCTCCAGGTTTTCCATGCTTTCAAGCCTGAGGCCCAAATCCATGGCCGCATGCAGGTCCTGATTGGTTTCAGAAGCAACGACGTTGACCCGCTGCGTTAGCAAGGTTCGAAGCGTCTGCTCAAATCGAAGGTAATTGAGCACAGTCGTCATGCATAAAGCTGTGACGAACACGACGAACAACGCCACGCCGATCTTCGTTGCCAGGTTCAAGTTGCAGCTCCAATCATCCCCGAGGCAGCTGGCAGGTTTCCAACAGCAAACTGGTACAGCCTGACTGCAACCGATCAAAGTTCAATTGCTTCTTGATGAAGGTCAAGCTCTGCATGACTTCCGTTCTGTCAGGGTCAGACACTCGTCTTCCCGCCAATGCGACGCCGAAAAAAGAAGTGGAGGACAGTGGAGCCTTGCAAAAGGGATGGTGTCCGCCATTCAAGGAATCTCAACAGGCGCTTCAAGCTTGATGGCAGACCTTATCAGACGGCATTCATAATCTTAATAGAGACCCCTGAAACGATTGCAGTCTATAGTGTTAGCGTTTACGCTTCGCCCCGCTGATGGGGAGAAGAAAAAGAACTGCAGGGGGACCTATTGGACAGTGAAAAGCTGGAAGCATTGAAGCGCAAGGCACGGCATCGTCGTGCCTCGTCCATTGTTCAGCGCAACACACTCTGGGCCGCCGGTACAGGCCTGATACCAATTCCCGTTTTGGATTCGGCGGCGATCGTTGCGGTGCAGCTGAAGATGCTGGCCGAAATCAGCAACGTCTACGGGGTCCATTTCCAGAAAAGCAGCGGCAGGTCCGTCATTGCAGCGTTGATGACCAGCCTGACCAGCAATGTGCTTGGCAAATCGCTTCTGGGGACAGGTATATTCTCCAGCCTGTCCAAGACGCTTCCGGTCATTGGCTCGACATTGAGCATCCTGACCATGCCTGGCTTCAACGCGGCGTTCACTTATGCACTGGGCAAGGTCTTCCAACAGCATTATGCCCTTGGGGGAACCTTGCAGGATTTCGACCCCAAGAAGGCAGAACCCTATTTCCACGAGAAGCTTAAAGAAGGTTTCGTGTTCTCCCAGAAGGCAAAATCAGCCTGACCGGACAAGCCCGACAAACCCAAGGCATCAGGACCTGACCCCATGTATTTGATGGTAATCATGCTTTATATCCTGGCCGCGGTCGTTTGCGGCCTGCTGGGCCGGCATACTTCTTTCGGATTCCTGGGGCATTTCATTCTGGCGATCTTCATTACGCCGGTTGGGGACTTTCTGGTGCAGCTTGTCGCGCGACCCTCAAAGGAGATTCGCCGGAGAATCCAGGATATCGATGAGAACTAGCGTGCAATCGACCCTCCGCATGACGCATACGAAAGTGAAATGACGAATGGTTGACAGCACGGCAACGCCGGCCGGCCGGCCACATGATGATCCCGGCCAGGACGAAAGTCGCTTGCGGGGTAGCTGGTGGCGGTTCGTCGAGAAATTCGGCCGCTTCTTCAAGCGTTTCCAGGCAGGCCTGCTAATCACGATCTTCTTTATCCTGATCGCAATGATCGTATTGGCGCCTCAGATCTTCATCACGATCCCCGCCGGGCATGTCGGTGTGATGTGGTATCGCTTCTTTGGCGGCACGGTCGTTGATCATACCTATGGCGAAGGCATCCACATGATCTTCCCGTGGGACAAGATGTTCGTCTATGACGCGCGCCTGCAGAATCAGGCGCGCATCTATGACACGATCTCGTCGAACGGACTGTCGATGGAAGTCGACATTGCGGTGCGCTACCGCATCAACCGTGAAGCCGCCGGCATGCTTCACAAGCTCGTAGGGCCGAACTACCCTGAGATTCTCGTTTATCCTGAAATCGGATCACATGCACGCGAACTGATTTCTCGCTATACACCGGAACAGCTCTATACGGAAACCCGCGCCTTCATTCAGGCTGAAATTCTCGAACGCATGGTCAACGAGCTTGGCTCTTCGCTCTTGAATCAGAGCTTTCAGGGACGCTTGGTAACAGTTGAGGATGTACTCATCCGCTCGGTCAAGCTGCCTGAACGTGTGGCCAACGCGATCGAACGCAAGGCTGAACAATATCAGATCATGCAGGAATACGACTTCCGCCTGGCGCGCGAAGCCAAGGAAAGGGATCGCAAGAAGATCGAGGCGGAAGGCATCCGTGAATTCCAGGACATCGTTGCCAAGACGATCACCGAGGAATATCTGCGCCTGCGTGGCATCGAAGCGACCATGTCGCTGGCAACCTCGAAGAACAGCAAGACCATCATCATCGGCGGCAAGGACGGCCTTCCGGTCATTCTCAATACGGGAGAAACCGGGACTCCTTCAGGATCCGCAGCAGGCACTCCCGAATTGACGGGCGATTCGGCGGATAGCCTGCCCCTGCCAAACGAAACCAATGCCAATTTCCGTGAAATCTCCCCACACAATTCAGTATCGCCAGGCGTGCGCGAAGAGGGGGGCGGCGAGTCCAGGACCAGGCCAACAACGACGGACCAGTCCAGGAGTCCGGCGGGCAGCCCTCTCAGGGCTCCGGGCCCCGAGGTGCAGTCCAGCACACCTACGGCCAGACCGGCAAACCCTGATAGTGAAGAGGAGACAGCGCCTGGCAATATCGAAAGGGTGATGCGTTCCCTCTCGCCAATTTATGACCCAAGTGCCGGAAACGCGAGCAAGAATCCTCCTGCACCCCCGGGTACAAGATCACAGCCGGAACATGAACCAGAAGCCCAACCGGAAATGAAAACAGATTCAAAACAATAGTTGCTCTTGCAATTTGCGATAGACTACAAATTCGAGTATCTTACACCACCATTTAAAAATCAGAATACCGAGTCCAAAGGCCAACGACACTTGAAAAGGGGCGAGCATGAGCGAAGAAGAGAACACAGAGCAAACTGAAGAAGTCACTGTCACGGAATCTGACGAACACCACACTCAGGCTCGCGACTGTATCCATCGCCACAGCGCCTATGCCGCGGTCGGTGGTCTCGTTCCAATTCCCTTCCTCGAAATGGCGGCAAGCAGCACCATTCAGTTGCGGATGATCGCAAAGCTTTGCGATATCTTTGGGGTGCCCTTCTCTGAGAACGCGATCAAGAACTCGATTGCAACTCTGGTGGCAACGGTTCTGCCAGCATCCGGCATTGGGCTTGCAACAGCCAGCCTGATCCGCCGCGTTCCGGTGGTTGGCACAATTTTCGGTGTTGTTGCCATGCCGACCTTTGCAGCGGCCTGTACCTATGCATTGGGGCGCGTTTTTGCCTGGCATTTTGCCAAAGGCGGTACTGTTGATGATTTCGATGCCGAGGAAATGAAAGGTCGTTTCCAGGACGAGTTTGCCGAGGGCAAGCGCAAGGCTTCGGATTTCGTCAAGGGAGAGAAGGCCAGTTCAAAGACAAGCGGCACAAAGACTCCAGGGGGCGCAGCAGCTGCCAAAGCCTGACTTCAAGCTTGTTGTCCAGAACCGACCCGAATTTAGAATGCCCAAAACCTGTTTTGGGCATTCTTTTTTCTCGGGAGACACAAGCCCGGACACTTCGCGGTAAAGCGCGATGAAGCCTCAAGACGCTGTCCGCGTCCATTCGCTTCAAATGAAACGTGCGAAAGGATCTGTGACCTTCTGCGATGTTACGTATCTGCGTGCGACACTGGTGGTCCTTGCGCTCGATCAGCTGGATGACGATTGCCTGGACGACTATATGACGTCCTGTTTTCATGCAGAGGAATGGGCCCGGCTGCAGGCGCTGGAACACGACAAACGCAAGCAAAGCTACGCCACTGGGCGAATTGCCGCAAAGTTGGCCCTGAAAAGCCATCACGACGGCCTCGACCCACGTGAAATCTCCATTGGATCTGGCGTATTCGAACAGCCAGTGATTTGCGTCACGTATCCAGGGATCAGCGAAACGGGCATATCCATTTCGCACTCGGCCAGCTACGCCGCAGCGCTGGTATTCCATAGGGCGCATCCGATGGGGATCGATATCGATCTGCCGGCGAAGAAAGACATAGGACCAGTGCTTTCCGGCCTTGCTTCAGAGGAACGGGGTTTGCTCGACGATCTGGGTCTCGATGAGTCTGCGGCGGCCACATTGATCTGGGTCGCCCGCGAAAGTCTCGCGAAGACGCTTACCACCGGCATGATGACGCCGCTGTCCATCTACGCACCTTCCTCGATCGAGGCAGACAACGGTATTTTCACCCTTCGCTATCGCAATTTCGCCCAGTACCGCACCCTCGTCTGGCAGGGCCTCAAGGGGTGGCTGGCCGTGACACTTCCAGAACGGACCGCTCTCGACGTATCCAGCCTTCCATGGGCTTGAAGGCAAAGGCAACTTGAATCAGGCCGCAATGCCGATCAGCCTTACCTTAGCTCATGCCGGATACAGGCAGCGACATTGACTATATCCGGGTCGAACATCATCGATCCGTGCGTGCCCGGAACCCATTCCAGCTTCACCTTCTCGCCCGCGAAGCTTTTCCAGCCGTTATAGTCATCGCCTTCAATACCGGGGGCTGCCGAGATTATGGTTTTCGGGCGGATCAACAGTACATCGACAGTCTCGAGAACTGGTGGAATGTAGTGGACGGCCGCCAGAGCATTGTTCTGAAACACGGCCAGAAGGCGCCGGATCACGCCACGATCGGCTTCCCTGGGCAGAAGCTTGGAATTCTTTCCCCGTTCAAGCAGTAAATCAATACGACCCTCCGGAGTCAGCGGCCTAAGCTCAGCAGCCTCGACAATGCCGAGTTCGGCGAACAGATCTGATAGATACTCGGCCTCATCCTTGCGCAGAAGTTCACGCACGGCATCCGGCACCGCAACTGCGTCGAACAGGAAGACGCCTTGCACCTCCACACCGGCCTGCTGCAGGCGGTAGGCGGCCTCGTAGGCAAGCAATCCACCGAAACTCCAGCCGGCAAGGAACACCGGCCCCTCCGGAATGACCTCTCGAACGTGGGGCATATAGGCCGCCACCATTTCCTCTACGGAAGGGGCAAGTGACTGGCCTTCCTCAAGCCCCTGCGCTTCAACCATGTAGATCGGCTGGTTCGGCCCTAGTTCCCGGGCCAGGGCCTGGTAACAGAGGATGTTCCCACCAACGGGGTGAAAACAGACCATTGGAACGGCCGATCCCGTCGTATTGACGGGCACGAGCGGACTCTTGGCGGCTTGTGCCTGTTTTCTTTCCGATATGCGGGCCGCGAGTCTGGCAACGCTTGAGCAGCTGAAGAGATCGCTGAGCGGAATCTTTACACCAGTCTCTCGCGTGATCCTGGAAAGAAACTGAACGGCAAGAACGCTGTGCCCGCCAAGCTCGAAGAAATCTGCATCGGCGTCGTCGACAGAAAGATCGAGCACGTCGGCCATCAGAGCGGCAATCTGATGCTCCATGGCATCCGCCAGCGGCTTTGCCGGTCTCTTCATTCCATCCGGCCGTGTCTTCTCCGGACTCGGCAGCTTCGCGTAATCGATCTTGCCATTCGCGGTCAGCGGAATCTCGTCGACACAGATGAAACAGCTGGGCAGCATATAGGATGGCAGCGCCTCTTCCAGCTGAGCGCGACAGGCGGCAGCATCGAACCCGTCTTCTGTCACCAGATAGGCCACGATTCCCGGGCTGCTCTCCTGTCCCTCCTCTGCCATTATGACAGTGGCCCGGCGAACCAGGGGGTGCCGGGCAATAGCATTCTCGACCTCTCCCAACTCGAGCCGGTTGCCACGGACCTTGACCTGCCTGTCCTCGCGCCCGACGAAGACGATTTCCCCATCGCCACGCCGACGGCCCACGTCACCGCTGCGATACCACCGGCTGCCGTCTGCACGCTTGATGAACTTCAGGGCATTCTCGTCGTCTTCACCCAGATATCCGCGCGCGACACCGGCCCCACCGATACGGATTTCACCGGGTACGCCATCGGGCAAGCTGTTGCCCTGGTCATCACAGATATCGAGGATGACACCCTGTATCGCCTGGCCGATCGGTGGGGGCAGGATCTGGCGAAAATTGTAAGCGGTCATCACATACTGAGCCGCAGATACACAGCATTCCGTAGGGCCATAGGCATTGACCACTCTGATGTCGCTGTGACCGGGAAGCGCGAAGAAGCGTTCCACAAGATCCGTCGACACCACCTCTCCACCCAGCACGACCATACGCGCCCCACAGGATTCTCCCATTTCCTCCCAGTAATCCAGCAGCAGCGCGAAGAGGCTCGGCGTTGCATCGAGTTGGTCGATTCCATGTTCGCGGATGAAACGGTGCAGAGCCTCGGGGTCACTCCGGGTATCGAAGCCCGGAACATGCAGGCACTGGCCATTCAGGATGGCGGCAAATAACTGCACGATCGAGCCGTCAAAGCCAAAGGGCGCCACACAGGTCAGATCGAGACAGGCGCCCGGATCGTCCGCCCCAAGAAGCAAAAGCTGAGTATCAAGGACCGACTGGGCAAGATTGACGACGGACCCATGCTCGATCATCACTCCTTTCGGACGTCCGGTTGTCCCGCTGGTGAACAGCACATAGGCAAGATCGCCGGCCGAGGTGTCAGCCAGCTGCGCTCCACTGCTGCAAGCCTCCAACTGCGCTCTCGCGTAGCGTCGTTTCCGAGCGTATCCCGCCGCCACGCTATCATCGGCCGTGAGGAGGAAGTCAAAGGCATACGGGGCTGGATCGAACCCGGGGGCATCGATTGCCGATCGCTGCGAAGTAAAGCCACCCCTCTCGGCGCGCCAGTCCTGCAGGAAAGCCTCGGGAACGAAAAGATCCTCCAGGAAATCGAGGCGGGTGTCATATCCCTTTCCGGCATTCTCACGAGCGAAAGCCGCCAGATCCGCCAGGTAAGCATCACGCCGGTCGGCATCCCAGACATTGCCAATGAAGATTGCGCCGCCAGGCGCCAGAAGCCGGGCCACCTTGTCCAGCACCTGACGCAGGTAACCAAATCCCGGGAAATTCTCGATCACGCTGTTGAGGATGACCAGATCGAAGGAACCCGGCTCAAAGACATCCACATCATGGGCGGCCAGCTGGCGCCCCATGACATGGCTCATGCCGGATTCGATCGCCAGGATTTCCGTGCGTTCGACATTGCGCCGCGAGATATCGGTCGCAACATACTCGCCGACCAGGGGGGCAACATGCCTCATGGTCACACCGGAGGCACAGCCAATCTCGAGAACCCGGCTGTCCTGCGAAACGACGCCCGCCACCTTGCTGCGCGCATTGGCGCCGAAGGCTTCCATGACCTTCTGGGGTATCTGCTGCCCTGTAAAGGCAGATTTCCAGCCACCGGCAAGAATATCGTCAGCGTCATCGCCGGCAAGATGATCCCAGAGCTCGGCCGACATCAAGGATCCGGGCGCCTCGGAGAGTGCGTCGACCTCATCTTGGTCCATACATAGTATGCGGTCGACTGACCCGCAGCGCCATTGCAACTGATGCAGATCCCCGATGTGGGCGCCATCTCCCACAATTAACGGGAGTCCGGTACTTCGGACGATGGAAAGACGCCGGATCAGCGGCATATTGGGATCGAGCGGGACAAAGGCGCAGCCTGCCTTGAGGACGCCCAGTATTGTCGTGATGTAGTGCCGCGAACGGCCGGTCATCACGCCGACCAGGGTTTCCTTGCCGAGATCCAGGGCGGCGATGAAACGGGCGATCCGGCTGCTTTCGAAATCAAGTTCTCGGTAGGTCAGTTTCCCGTCTTCGTCATGAACGGCCAGGCGCTCGGGATGCTCTGAAAGCCCGTTCGCAAATCGCTCGACAATGCTGTCGGTCACCACATGCGACGTGGGGGCCGGCGCTTCATGCGAGGCTTCAAGGTCGTCAAAATCGAAATCGCCAATCTTCATTCAACTGTCCTTGTGGAAATTCTCGGCTGCTGCGCGGGCAAACCTCTCCAGGAAGCCAAGCCAGCGCTGCATGGTCTGTGCCTCGAAAAGGTCGGTATCATACTCCAGCGTGAAGCGCGCCTGACCGGCCTCTTCAGTCAGGAAAAGAATCAGGTCGTGTTTTGCCGTCGTGTTGTCGACGAATTTGTCCAGATTGCCTGACAGCAGGCCTTCCCGTTCGCTGGAAATCGCAGGCAAGCCGCTGTTTTCATCCATGCGAGCCAGCGCATCGAAGCGCTGGTACTCGAAGACCACATTCACAAGCGGCTGGCGGTTGGCATGGCGTTTGGGCGCCACGGCGCGCACCAGTTCATCAAAGGGATAGTCCTGCCGGTCCAGAGCCGAGGTGATGTTCAGGTGGACATCGTCGATCAAGGCCTCCAGATCGGATTCCTCGTCAAGATGCACACGGATCGGCAGGACATTGACGAAGAAGCCGATCAATCCTTCCGTCTCGGTCCTCTCGCGGCCGGCCACCCCCATACCGATGACCATATCCTGCTGTCGGGTCAGGCGATAAAGCATCGCCGAAAAGATGGCCAGCCCGACAGCCGAAAGCGTCGTATTGCGGGCCTGCGCCAAGCCATGCAGGCCGCTGAGAACCTCTGGCGCTATAGGCAGATGGACATGAGCCCCGCGATAGGACTGAACCTCCGGCGCCGGTCGGTCCGTGGGAAGCTTGATCTGCTCAGGCGCCCCCTCCAACTTCGCGCGCCAATACGCGGCCGCCTCCAACCAGTTCTGTTCGACCTGCCAATGGGCGAAGTCCTTGTAGGTGATGGGCAGTGGCGCCAGATCAGGCGTTTCACCTCCCAATGCTGCTTGATAGAACAGGTTGAGCTCGCGCAACAGAATCCGCGAGGACCAGCCATCCCCCACGATATGATGTGTTGCCAGGATCAGCAGCTGCTCGTCGGAACCGACCTTGATCATCTGCGCACGGATCAAGGGCGGACGGTCGAGCGCGACCGGAGTGGCCGCTTCCTCACGCGCCAGGCGCAACGCTTCACGAAGAGGATCGGAATGATCCGAGACATCATTGAAGGCGACAGTCGGTGATGTGGTTTGGTCAATGCGCTGCACGATACTGCCGTCCTGTTCGATGAAGGCAGTACGCAAGGTTTCATGGCGTTCGACCAGAGCCCGAAGCGCGGATTGCAGGGCCTCGGCTTTCAGCGCCCCGCTGCACCGCAGCGCAAACAGCATTCCGTAAGCGCCACTGCCGGCCTCCATCTGCGAGAGCAGATACAGCCTTCTTTGCGCATGACTGGTGGGATAGACATCCATCTTCGGAGCCGGCGGGATGACGGTCCCGGCGGCATGGTTGTCATCTGTGCTCATATCATCGATATGGCGTGCCAGGCCCGCAATGCTCGGGTTGGCAAAGAAGTCTGCCATGCTGAGACGTTTGCCTGTGCGATCCATGATCCGATTGACAATCCGGATTGCCATCAGACTGTGGCCGCCAAGGACGGCGAAGCTGGCATTACGGCTCTGGATCGTGGTCTCGAACACTTCACTGAATATATCGGCAACAAGCTGCTCGGTCGGCGCAAGCGCTGTTTCTTCCTCGTCCGGCCCCTGTGCATCGATCGGGGACTGCATGAGCACCCTGTCCAGCAGTGCCTTGCGATCAACCTTGCCGTTCTCCGTGATCGGGATGTCATCGACCAGGTACCATTTCGCCGGCAGCATGTAGCTGGGCAGGCGTTGACCGAGCCAGGCCTGCAGACCTCCCAACCGGCTGTCCGATACGGTACCTGCTTCATCGCTTTCCTGGATGCAGGCGATGATCTCGCTACCGTTCAGGCCATCAGGGTTGAACAATGCAACGGCATTCCTGATGGAAGGTGCCTGGCGCAGCTGCTGTTCGATTTCATCCAGTTCGATGCGGAAACCGCGCAGCTTAACCTGGTTGTCCCGGCGGCCGCCAAATTCGATCCGGCCATCACGGGTCCAGCGTGCCAGGTCGCCGGTCCGGTAGAGTCGTGCACTGGGGCAGTCGGGATCGGGCACGAACCGTTCCGCAGTCAATTCCGGGCGGCCCCAGTATTCGCGCGCCAGCCTGTCTCCCCCGATCTGCAGTTCTCCCCAGGCCCCGATCGGCACGCGCAATCCGCTTTCGTCACGGATCACCGTCCTGGTGTCCGCAATGGGGCGTCCAATGACGGTGGAATCCATATTCTCGTCCAGTTCGGACGCCCGGATCCGTGTCACGGTCGTAAAGGTCGTGCTCTCGGTCGGGCCGTAAGCATTCAAAAGTTGGGTGTCCGGGCAGGCCTCCATGAACCTGCGGGCGTGCGACTTGCTGATGCTGTCGCCGCCGATCATCAGGACCTTCAGTCCCGACAGGCTTGCCGGATCATGGTCGATCTGTCGATTGAACAGCCCCACGCTCATGAACATCTTGTCGACACCAAAGCGCTCCAGGGACCTGGCGAAGGCGGCTGGATCGAGCAGCGTATGGCGATCAATCACGGCGATCTCGGCGCCGCAAAGCAGCGTCGTCCAGATTTCGAAGGTCGCGGCATCGAATGACAATGGCCCGGCCTGGGCCACCACATCACCGGGTGCAACCCAGGCATAGTCCTCGCCCAGGGCCAGGCGCAGGACAGCCCCCTGCTCAATCAGAACCCCCTTGGGCTGACCCGTCGAGCCGGAGGTGTACATGAGGTAGGCCGGCGCCGCGTGCGGGTCCTGTAATGCCGGGGGCTCGAAACTGCCATCGTCAGGAGGGATTTCGGCGACATGGCAGACCTGTGCGACACAGTCCGACATCTCTGCGAAGGCAGCTTGTCCGACATCATCGACCAGAACAATTCTGGCGCCACTGTCTTCTAGTATGAAGCGGTTCCGTTCCACTGGATAAGCCGGATCGAGCGGCACATAACCGGCGCCGATTGCAGCGACGCCAAGCATGGCGGCAATTGCCTGACGGCCGCGCTCCACATGCATCGCGATAAAATCACCCGGCTCGACCCCGGCCGCTGCCAAGTGGCGCGCCACGGCCCGCGCTTCGGCCAGCAATTCGCTGTAGGTCCAGGCGCCCTCGGAATCGCGGGCGGCGCAGTGCTCTGGCGAAACCGTGACCTTCGACGCAAACAGGCCAAACAGGCTGGTATCATCGGGAACAGTGGCAGCGGGACCGTTCTCCCATACCTGCAGGTGCCTGGTCTGGTCTTCGGGCAACAGCTCGATGGACCCGACCTGCTGGGCATTGGAGTGGATCAGGCGCTTCAAGGTGTTGGAGAACACCTCGCCAAGCTGTTCGATACGTGCACGGTCATAAAGGTCCGCATAGTAGTCGAAGGTGATCGCCATCCTCTCGGGCAAATCACGCACGAAGATCGAGATGTCGTTCTTGCTGTGGCGACGATCGAGGCTGATCACCTTCGGCGCAATGCCGCTGCTGTCCGATCCCGGATTTGCCGCCTGATAGTTCATGTAGGACAGCGTCACTTCCGACAGCAGAGTTCGATCCGGAGCAGCGGGAGGAGACAGGTCATCGAGAAGCTGGTCCAGGAAATAGGCCCGGTGGCGAAGGGCATTGACATGATGGTGCTGCATTCGCGCCAGCAGACCCTCGACAGTATCCCTGCCACGGACCTGCATGCGCAAAGGCAACAACGAGACCATCATCCCTGCCACATCCCGGAAACCGGTAGCATCACGAGCATCCACCGGCACGCCGATGACGAGATCCTCCGTCTCGGCAAGACGCGAGAGAACGACGAACCAGGTCGTCAGGACCAGGGTGAACATCGTCACCCGCTGATTTGCGGCAAACTTCCGCGCCTCCCCCAGCAGCTCGGGATCAAGCTCGAACCCGACGATATCTCCCCGGAAGGTGTGATAGGCCGGGCGACGCCGATCGGCAGGCAGGTCGAGCTTGGGCAGTGAATCGGCATAGAGTGACTGCCAATAGCTCTTCGCCGACGCGAGACGCTGGCGATTGTCATCCGTGTGGCTCCACCAGGCATAATCGCGCAACTGGTAACGAAGCGGGGCAAGGTCCTCTCCGCAATGAAGTGCAAACAGTTCGCCAAGCAATCGTTCGACACTAAAGGCGTCGGCAAGTATGTGGTGGATATCGAAGAACAGGGCCGTCTTCCCGGAGGGGTCGGCCAGGAAGCGCCAGCGCACCGGGATCTCATTTTCCAGATCGAAGGGCTCCACCAGCGCCGTACAGGCCTCTTCAACCGGCGCGTTGACCTGCGTCACGGGCAGCTCGCTGATGACCTGTGCAGCCGGCAACACCTCCATCTGCCAGTCGTCACCATCGGGCAAGATCCGCGTGCGCAAGATTTCATGGCGCTCGGTCAGACTCCGGATTGCGGCCCGTAGACCATCAAGATCACAGTCTTCGCCAAGCACAAAGGCGTGGGGCAGGTTGAACGCGGTGCCCATGTTGCCCTTCTGCGCGGCATTCATCACCGACAACTGTTCCAGCGCCAAGGGGTAGCGCGACAACTCCGGTGCACATCGCGGGTCGGCTTCCTCGGGCGGAGCCTGGTCAACCACGTCCGCTGGCGTCTCCGCTTCCGCCTCCAGCGGGGAATCCTTCACGGCTTCCGCTTCACCGTCCGAAGGCGCCAGTTTCTCCTTCAGTTTCCGGATGCTCGAATGCTCAAACAGGTCGGTGAGGCTCACCTCATGCCCGAGTTCGCGAACTATGCGATCGGTAATTTCCATACCGGTGATGGAATCTCCGCCAAGCGCATAGAAATCCTCATCTGGATCGACCGCGTCATATCCCAGCGTTTCGGCCCAGATCGCTGCAAGCGCCTTCTCCAGACCGGCCGCCGGTCGGTCGCCTGTGCCGGCAGCGTCCTCTGGCAGTTCGCCCCCCCTGCCCGCGCCATCGGGCGCGCTACGGGCAAGGGCCGCAACTTCCGACACGCTCGAGGCCGTGAAGAGGTCCGAGAGTGTCAAGGAAAGCCCGAGTTCCCCGTTGATCTCGTCGACGATCTGCATGCCGGTGATGGAATCACCGCCAAGCGCAAAGAAATCATCCTGTGGAGCGACGGAGTCATACCCAAGTACCGCCGCCCAGATCTTCGCGATGCGGGCTTCCACATCACTTTCGACAGCGGGTGGCAATGCTGCTTGCGAAGAGACAGATGGGGTTATCGCTTCGGGAACGCTCTGTGGATCATCTTGCAGAAGGACGGGGTCAAGCATGGTCAGCTGTGCAGTCGAACTGCCCAGTACGCTCCGCCACAGCCTGGCGGCATCTCCCGGACGGATCCAGGCCCCCTCCTGCATCGGCACATCGTTGCGGGCAGCCATGCCCTGGTCACTGAGCGCACACCAGTCAATCGTCTGGGCTGGCCGCCCTTGGTTTCTGCGCAGCTGTGCAAAACCATCCAGGTAGGCGTTCGCTGCCGAATAGGCTGTTTGGCCCGGCGCACCGACCACGGCCGTCAGGCTACCGAACATCATAAAGGCCTGAAGCGGATCATTGCGGGTCAGTTGATCAAGGTTCACAGCCCCTGCAACCTTGGCCGATTGCACCGCATCGAACTGTGCCATGTCGCGCAAGGCAAGAAAGCCACCGTCCGCGATACCGGCGGCATGCACCACCGCCGTGATGGGGCCCAGTTCCTTCCGGATACGATCCAGCGTCTTACCAAGTTCAGCACTGTCGGCAACATCGCAGGCGAAGAGTGACAGCCCCATCCCCTTGCCACGCAGCGCCTCAAGACCACGCCGTGTGTCCTCGTCCAGGCCCGCTTCATCGCGCCGGCCGAGCAAGGCCAGGTGCACCTTTCCGCCTGCCGACATTTCCTCGGCCAATGCCAAGGCAAAACCGCCCGTTCCACCGGTGACAAGACATACACCGTAATCCGGCCAGCCGGCGTCCTCGCGCCGGTCGCTTTCCTCAAGCGGCACGAGCTTGCGCACGAAACATGATTCATCGCGATAGACAGTGACCGGATCGCGTGCGGGTTTGCAGGCCAGTTCGGCCCCCAGGCAACTCCGGAGCGTTTCGGGCGTCATGTCGGCATAGCTTATCGCAAGCCTGGGTTCTTCATGTGCAACAGCGGTCACAACGCCTGCTGTTCCGGATTGATCCGGCGCCATCGCGACATCATCGCCCGCCATCTGGAACGCACCGCACCCCAGGGTGACAAGTCGCAATCCTCCGCTCATGTTGCGCAGGACACTGCGCAGGGCTTCAGCGTTCCGGCGCGGCGCGTCCGAACCGGGCTGCAGCGCCAGCACCGCATGTGACATGTCCGAGAGAACCCTGCGATCAAGATCGTCGGGATGCACCGCCCGGCAGCCGTGTGGCACCGGCCAGAAATCCCCATCCGTGATGAACAGGCACCCCTCGGGGATATCCTGCTGCCGCACGGCTGTCGTTTCCCAGAGGGTCTTCAGCGGTTCCGGAGCCCCTGTCCTGGCCTCACCGCCTGCGTTACCAAAGCGGATGCCGGTGACCGTCAGGACAGGTTCGAGGCTGTCGGCATCGAACAGCGTCACATCAAACTTACCGGGAGAATGTAACTGGCCGCACGCAAACACCTCTGCGCTGGATAGCCCATGAACCATGACCCGCTCTATACCGAGCGGAATGGAGCCTTCAGCCATAATATCCAGGGCCATGCTGCATGCGACATCCGCCAGGGCCGGGTGGAACAGCCAGTCGTCCAGGTCCGTGTGATACTTGTCGGCCAGTCGCAGATGCTTGATTGCAGAGGTGCTTTCCGGATCGCTCTGGAAGGATAAACTGCAATCCCAGCGCTCACTCATGGCAACCGGGCCATACTGTCCGGTGAAGCCTGCAAGAGAGTGTGTAACCGTCGCCTTGCCTCGAATGGATGTCAGATCGGGACCGGGACGGTTGGATGCTATGACGTGCCTGTTCCATCTGGCCGTAGCAAAGACGCGCCACTTCCCATTCTTCAAACGCCCGGCCAATTCGACTTGGCCGTCCTCGTATATGCTGAGCGTCACCTTGCCATCAGGCACAGCGGACGCGACCAGTGGGTGATGCCAGGTCAGATCATCTATCCCCACCGTCCGGCCTCCGCCGTCAAGCTGCTTGACTGCCTGGGCGATCAGTGCCGGCACCGCCATGCCGACAAGAGTCGGCTGGCCGTTCAGCTTGTGCTCATTGACCGGCCAGAAGTCGGGATCACTGATGGCAAGGCTGAAGCACTGTGCCGTTGCGGTTTCCACCGGCCCCCGCAGCCAGGTTTCTAATGTTCGCTGCCCTGCCTTGAAATCCGGCTTGCAGGGCTTCTTGACGAAGGGGGCAGACGGCAAGGACACGCGCCGCGCCTGCCGCCCATCGGGCCAGCCGAGCGGCGCACCGTCAAGATAACGGATGATATGACCCTGCGCTTCTGCCGCCGTGGTGGCAGAGGCACTCCCTGCCTTGCCTTCGCCGGGAGTCTTGGCGAAACCTGCCTGACGTCGGCCATCTGCAAGCTGCGTCAGCTGGTCCAGCAATTCCTCGCGATTCTGAACTGCGACGGCAAAGCGATACTTCAGGTCATCGCGGCCTGTGGCCAGCGTGAAGGCGATATCGCGCACGGCAAGGCTGTCGTCGGACCGGATACGCTGATGAAGTTTTGCGGCATAGTCGCGCAATGCCGCCTCGCTGCCCGCTGAAAGAGCAACCACGTGGATTAAACCTGCATCGGTGTGAGCACTAATTGTGTCGATGAAGGCTTGGGCTGCTTCGACCACCATGTGCGCATTGATTCCGCTCAGGCCAAAGGAGCTGACACCCGCACGCCGTGCCTGGCCACGATCGGGCAGTTTCTCCAACCGCTCGGGCACACGAACCGGTGAGCGGTCGAAATCGATCTTCGGATTGGGGTTTTCGAAGAAAGGTTGCGGCGGGGCGCGATCATGGCGAAGTGCCAGGATCGCCCGCGCCAAGCCCAACGCACCGGCGGCACCGTCCAGGTGTCCGTAATTGCCCTTCCCCGATCCGATAAAGGCGGATTCAAACAGCTGATCCCTTCCTTCGAAGGCACGGGTGATGCCATCGATCTCGATCGGATCGCCGAGCGATGTCCCCGTTCCATGCGCCTCGAAATAGGAGAGGCTTGAAAGATCGATATCGGCGGATTCCGCCGCCTGTCGAATGACCTCCGCTTGCTGCATCGGGTTCGGTGCGGCCGCACCGCTGGAGGCGCCGTCTTGGTTGACTGCACTGCCGCGAATGACGGCGTGGACGGGGTCTCCATCCTTCATCGCCGCGTCGAGCGGCTTCAGGACAAAGACGGCACTGCCTTCGCCCACCCCCGTCCCATCGGCATCTGCGTCAAAGGCACGCGTGCGTGCGGTCGAGGAGTCGATTGTGAAAGCGCTGTCCGCATCGGACGGACAGGGCAGCAGCTTTGCGCCGCCGGCGATGGCGATCCTGCTGCTGCCATCACGCAAACTCTGACAGGCATCGTGGACGGCGACGAGCGAGGAGGAGCACGCCGTATCGATCACCCGGGCAGGACCATGCCAGTCCTTCAGGTAGGAAAGGCGCGCGACGATGTTGGACGGCACATTGAGGGCGAAGGCCTGCTCGGCCTTCCCGCTCGCCGCATGCTCCATGACAAGCCGCCAGGCCGGATTGGCACCACCGCCGGCAAACACGCCAACTCTCTGGCCGCGCAGGGCGTTGCCGCCATAACCGGCATTCTCCAGCGCCATCAGGGCGGTTTCCATGAACAACCGCTGTTCGGGATCCAACAGGCTGGCGTCCGCGGGTGCCATGCGGAAACGCTGGGCATCGAAATCGAAGATGCTTTCAAGGTAGGCGGCTTCACGGAAGTGCTTGGGTGCCTTAATGCCGATGGCGGAGAGGAGAGCACGTGTTTCCGCTTCGCGTGTCACCGGAAGCGGGCGGACATGATCCTGCCCCTCTGCGATATCACGCCAGAAGGCATCCAGATCCTCGGCGCCGGCAAGCTGGACCCCCATGCCGATCACGGCAATCGGTGCAAACTCGGCCAGCTTCACTTCTGCCGCCTCGGCCAAGTCGCCCGATTTCGCATCGGCAGACTGACCGGCAAGCAGTTCGGCCTGGCGCGCAATCGAGGGGTTGGCAAAGAGGTCGGCGATCCGAAGCTTTCCCGGCCAGCGCGCCTCGATCTTCTCGAACAGTCGCAGCAACAGAAGGGAGTTTCCGCCTACATCGAAGAAGCCATCTTCGCGTGCTGGCGCAACATCCGGCAGCACCTCCTGCCAGAACCGGGTAAGTTGCGCTTCAAGCAGGCCTGCCTGCGGGTCATCCTTTTCTGTCGATTCCACTGCGGCTTCGGCCGATCTATCGGCGGCATTCGGTGAAGCCGCCAGAGGTGCCCCGGCAAGAGCCTTGCGATCGATCTTGCCGCTGCTCGTCAGCGGCAGATGCTCGATGACGAAGAAACGGGCGGGCATCATGTACTCAGGCAAGCGACCACGCAGATAGTCACGCAAGCCAAGGGGAGTCAGGTCGTCGCTGCCCAGGATGAAGGCATGCAATTCGTCGAGTTCGCCGATCTTGACGGCCTTGACCGGCGCGCGCTCCACGGAAGGATGGCTTTCTAGGGCGGCTTCGACCTCACCGCATTCGATGCGGAAACCGCGAATCTTGACCTGATGATCGATGCGGCCGAGATACTCGATCGTCCCGTCCCGGCGCCATCGCCCCAGGTCACCGGTACGATAGAGGCGTTGCCCGGGATTGCATGGATCTTCGGGGAATTTTTCGGCACTCAGTTCGGGACGGTTGCGGTATCCCCGTGCAACCTGAACACCGCCCAGGACAATCTCACCGGTCACGCCGATCGGCAGCGGCTGCAGCTCCTCTGTCAGGATCTGAACCGTCGTATTGGCAATCGGTTTGCCAATCGGCACCACAGATCTGCCCGGACTGGGCGAACAGGGCTGCCAGGTCACATCCACCGTCGCCTCTGTCGGACCATAGAGATTGTGCAGTTCGGTCCCGAATCTCTCGTACAGTAGATCGTTGAAACGCTCCACGATCGGAGCGTCCAGGGCTTCACCGCTGGCAAAGACGCGTCTGAGGCTGGACAGCTTGTCGATAGCGACCATGCCGCTTTCGATGGCGAACAGGAAGGTCGCAAGCATCGATGGCACGAAATGCAGTGTCGTGACCCCATTGTCGTGGATTGTTTCAGCAAGCTGCTGGGGATCACGCTCGGCCCCAGGGGGCGGCAGAACGAGTTTCGCACCGGTCCACGACCACCAGAAGAGTTCCCAGACCGACACATCGAAGGTGATCGGGGTTTTCTGCAGGACAACGTCATCCGGTCCGATCGGGAAGGCGTCCTGCATCCACAGGATCCGGTTCAGGACCCCCCGATGCGCAATCTCGACTCCCTTGGGACGCCCCGTCGACCCGGAGGTAAACAGCACATAGGCAAGGTCATCCGGTCCGCCGGCGAGCTCCGGGATATCGGTATCCTCATGACCCTCGACAACGAGGACCCGGCCGTCATCGAACAGCTCGACAAGATCCGGCGTCGTCAGCACCGGACCATCGCCAAGATCTTCAAGCATCTCCCGACGGCGCTGTTCGGGATGGTCGGGGTCGAGCGGGCTATAAGCCGCCCCAGCCAGAAGGATGCCGTGGATAGCAGCCAGCATGTCGACGGAACGCCGCATGGCCAGGCCGACCACCTGACCGGGCCGAACGGACCTTTCCGCCAGTTTCGTGGCGATTCCGGAGGCGCGCCGCGCAAACTCCGTGTAGGTCAGGCTTTCCCGGCCATCCTGGAGCGCGACTGCATCCGGTGTCCTGCGGACCTGATCGAGAAAGGGTTCTGGAATGCTGCGCTCGATTGGCAGATCCTGCGTGGTCGCATTGAACCGGTCGAGCTCGTCCCTTTCGCCCTCCGGCATCATGGGCAGGCGCGAAACCGCTGTCGTGGCGCCGGAGGCAAGGGCACTGCGGCAGAGGATGTTCAGTCGTTCGACCAGAGCCGCGATGGTTTCGCGATCGAACAGGTCGCTGTCGAACTCGATCTGACCCTGCAGGCGCCCATGACGGCGCCAGAAATAGAAGCCCAGATCGAACTTGGAGAAGGGGAACGCGGTCTCGACCAGAGAGAGCTCTGCGTCACCCAGTTTGCCCATCTCCGGGATGCCGTCCTGCCAGGCGACCAGGACGTCAAAAAGCGGATTTCGCGAAAGCTCGCGCGGTGCATTGACCGCACTTACGATGTCCTCAAAGGGCACGGCCTGATCGGACAGTGCATCCATGATCGTCCTGCTGGTGACGGCCAGATGGTCGTCGAACCGCATCCCGGGATCGACCGACTGGCGCAGCAGCACAGTGTTGACGAAGAACCCTATGACACTGTCGAGGGCGCTATGCTCGCGCCCGGCAACCAGCATGCCCAGTGGAATGTCAGTCTGCCCGCAATGGCGATGGAGCAGGAGTTGCACAAGTGCCGTCAGGATACTGAAGGCGGTCGTGCCGCTACGCTCTGCTTTTTCCTCGATGAGTTGGGTTGTTTCCGCGTCAAACGTGAAGTCATGGAAACCTCCGGCAAAGCGCCGTTCAGCCCCGCGCGGCCGATCCGTTGGCAGATCAAGCGGTTCGGGCAAAGGCGTCAAGCGATCTTTCCAGCGTGCGAGCGCCTCCTTGCCGGCATCGCTTTCCAGATAGGCCCGCTGCCAGCTTGCGAAATCTTCATAATGACGCTCCAGCTCTGGCAGGACGGCGGCTTCGCTGGCCGCTTCAGCTTGATACAGAGCCGTCAGTTCCTGCAAAAGAATCGGCATGGACCAGCCGTCACAGATCGCATGGTGCAGTGAGATCATCAGCCAGTGACGATCGCTAGCCAGGGTGATCAGGTCTGCACGCGCCATTGGCACATCATCGAGGTCGAAAGGCCGCGCAGCTTCACATGCAATGAAGCTGCGCGCCGATGCCTCATCCATTCGATGGCGGCGCAAGCTCCAGGACCCGCCGGGGGCTAGATACTGGCTGACTCCATCCGGATGTCCGGGGTCGCTCCTGAAGCGTAGGCGCAGTGCATGCTGGCGCTCTTCCAAGGCATGAAGCGCGCGCTGCAGGGCCTCGGCATCAACGGAACCATCGATCTGGAGCGTTGCCGGAACCGAATAAACGGCAAGATCCGGCTGCATGCGCTGCAGGACCCAAAGCCGGGCCTGACCGCTTGAAAGCGGGAAGCGCTCGCCGCGTGCCCTGGGCAAGCTGCTAGAGCCCGTTGTCCCTCCCTGGCTATCCACAAGTGCCGCCAGGTTCGCAACTGTGCGTGACGTGAAGATATCCTGAAGCTTTGGACGGAAACCGGTTTCCTTTTCGATCAGGCCGGCAAGCCGCATGGCGATCAGGCTATGCCCGCCAAGGGCGAAGAAATCGGAAGCCGGCGTGATCTCGTTACCGGCGAACAGGCTTTCAAACAGGGCGAGGACGAGCTGTTCTGAAGCGCTATTCGCAGTGGCTGCCTGTACCGGGGTGTCCTCGGCACTTGCGATCATGGAATGCAGCGCCTTGCGATCCACCTTGCCATTGGCATTGACCGGCAGGTGGTCCAGCACAACGACCCGTTCCGGGATCATGTACTCGGGAAGCGCGCGCGCCGCTGCGGCAATCCATGAATCGCGATGGTCGCAATCAGCGGCGATTGCAGCGCCAAGAAAGGCATCGGCACCTTTGCCCATAGTCAGGACGCAGATATTTCGGATGCCCTCCAATTCGGAGAACTTCTGCTCTACCGCCGCAAGCTCGATCCGGTGTCCACGGATCTTGACTTGGCCATCCCCGCGTCCACCGAATTCGATGGTGCCATCGCTACGCCAGCGGGCCCGATCCCCGGTTCTGTATAGCCGCTCCTCGGCGATATTGCCGTACTGCACGAAGGATCTGGCTGTTCGTTCGGGAGCGCCACTGTACCCCAGTGCCAGGCCATCACCCGCAGCATGAAGCGTGCCCCAGCAGTCGGTTGGCGCCACTTGGCTCCTGCTGTCCAGAACGTAGACCCGGGTATTGCCGATTGGCCTGCCGATGGGGATGTTGCTGGCGGAAACATCCTGCCCGGTGATCCTGTGCGTGCAGGTGAATGTCGTGTTCTCGGTCGGGCCATAGCCGTTGATCAGCGTCAGATTGGGACAGGCCTGCATGACCTTCATGACATGCGCAGGGCTCAGCGCCTCTCCTCCGGTCATGAGGCGCTCCAAGGACGCGAAGGCTGTCGGAAGATCGTCGGCTATGCGGTTGAACAGGCTGGACGTCAGCCACAGGCTCGTCACCCCGCACGTATCAAGAGTGTCCTTCAGTGCGTTGGGATCGAATAGCGTATCATCCTCGATGACTTGAAGCCGCCCACCATTGAGAAGCGGCGCCCAGATCTCGAGCGTCGAAGCATCGAAGCCAAGAGACGCCGCTTGAGCGATCACATCCTCCGGCCCGAAAGGCAAAGCCACATTGTTCAGAACAAGGCGCGCAACAGCCCGGTTCGGCACCAGAACGCCCTTGGGCTTTCCGGTCGAACCCGAAGTGAACATGACATAGGCCAGGTCATGCCCCCTGCGCTTTGCAGGAACGGCGTCCCGTGCCCTGCCGTCCTGGTCCTCGCCACCGCCTTTCGGAAGCGACGTGACCTGGAAGCTGTCTTCAAGTTCGGACAGGCGCGCGCGTTCGCGCGGATCACATAGCAGTGTCCGCGCGTCGCACTCGTTCATGAGGTCGGCAACCGTCCTGGCAGGCAGGGACCGGTCAATCGGCAGATAGGCCGCCCCATGCCAGACCAGACCCAGGATCGTAAGGATGCTGTCCAGACCACGCGCGGCGGCCAGGCCGACGGTCTCCCCCGCCCTGACGCCGCTTTCGTCGAGTTCCGCAGAAATCGCAGCCAGCCGGTTTCCCAGCTCACGATAGGTGATCCGGGACCTGCCATCCTCAAGAGCCACCCGCTCAGCAGAATCCGGATGGTTGATGCGCTGTGCCAGCAGTTCGCCAAGACCGGAATCTCTTGGATAATCCGATTGCGTCGCGTTGAACGCCGTTTCCAGAAGGTGCTTTTCATCTGCCGGAATCAGGTCGACATCGCCGATCGGTTGCGAGGGATCCCTGGCAAGAGCGCAGGCAAAGTTCAGGAAACGATCCGTAAAACGTTTCACCCAGTCGACGCTGAAGGCGGCTGTTTGATGTTCCACCGCCAGATAGGTACCGGATGCGAATTTGACCAGCGCGATCAGCAGCGGGAACTTCCCGGCGCCAACATCGATGTCGGTGACATCCTCCACGTCCTCATGAATTTCGATGACGCTGACGGCATCGAACGGCAAATCGGCAGGGCCTTGCGCGTGTTTCGAGAGCCCCTGGATCAGGCGCGTAAGCGGATAGTCCTGCACATCCATAATCGAGAGGATTTCGCGCCCGACCTGCTTCAGCAGCACATCAAAACCTGCGTCCATATCAGGCGTAATGGCAATCGGCAGGACATTTGCAAAACAACCAAGCGCATGCAGGCTTTCGCGATCCGCACGCCCGGAAAACGGTAGGCCAAGACAGGCTGCGCCATCCTCTCTGTGGCGCGCGATGACTGCAATCACAAGTGCCATCCAAAGCGCTGATTGGGTCGCTTTCTCGGCATGGCGCGCTAGTGTCTCCAGCGCTTCGGCTTGGGCTGGTGTCAACTCGACCAGATGGCGTTTGGCCCGATCCTCCTTTTCCGCAAAGGGGTCGCTTGGCAAGCCCTCGGCCAGAAGCTGGTCGTACCGCTGTTCCCAGAATTCGACAGCCTTGCGTCCACGCTCGCCGGCCAGTTCCCGGTGAGCGCGCCGGGATAGAGCCTCGGCACTGGATGGGGTTTGCGGCTGCCCGCCTGATAGCTCCTCGAGCAGTTCCTTGCGCAACAACGCGATGGATTGACCATCGAAGCACAAATGGTCAGCGACAAGCCCCAGAAAGGGTGAGTGTGTTTCGGACGGCTCGATATAGCCGAACCTGATGAGCGGGCCGTTCTGAATGTCGAACACCCTGCTCTGGATATCGTCGAATTGGGCAATTCGAGTGATCGAAACTGGCATTTGCTCGTGCACGCGCTGGATCAACTGGCCATCACGCTCGACAAAGGTGGAGCGCAGCGCATCGTTCCGGGCAATGATTCGCCCCAGCGCCCGTTTCACGGCATCGAAGGCGGTATCGTCCGGAAGCCGGAAATGCGTGGCGATATGGTAATCGTCGCCTGCCGGTATATCGCGGCGGGCCAGCCATTGCCCTTCGACCGCAGGATGAGCTGGGAAACTGGCGACTACGGCGCCAATGTCACGATCACGTCCGACTGTCTCTTGCCCATCCGTGCCGTCCCGCAGGATCTCGATGATCTCGTGCTTAAGGGCACGAACCTGCATCTTGAGGTCTTCGTCGAAGGCCCCGCTTGGCGCATCGAAGACAAGATCGCCTCCATTCTCATGCAGCGAGAGCTGGATATCTCGCGATGCTAGGATCTCAAGCAGCTCGAAGACATCCGGCTTCCGGTGAATTGGGCTTTCGACATTCATTAAAGCGCCCCGTGCTCACGTCCTCGCGAGCCATTCGTCGTCAGAGCAGTCGACGCCCCGTCCGCATGCGCTGTACGCTCAGAAAGGAATTTCGCCACAGCTTCTGGCGTCTGGTACTCAATCATCACCGAGGCCGGGACTTCGACCTTGAACACCTCGGAGATGCGTGACGCGATCCGCACCGCCAACAGGGAATCCCCGCCCAGGTCAGTAAAGTCCTGATCTGCCGTGATGCCCGAATTCCCGAACATCTCGCTCCAGATTCTAAGAACCTTGAAAAGATGCATCTGCTCCGCGGACGCGGTCTGTCCATCGTTGACGATTTCCGGAGTGCCCGTTTCCAGTGTGCCCGCCGTATCCTCGGCGCGCAGCGAAGCGGGATGCAGGCGCTCTTTGCCTGTCCGGCTCGACTGTTCAGCACTTGATCTCGCCCAATGGCGTCGCCGGTCAAATGCATAAGTCGGCACCGGAATGCGACGCACCATGTCACTCGGCACGACAGTTCCGAAATCAAGCTTCACGCCCTGAACCCACATCTGCGCCAACGCGGTCTGCAGGGCGACGTGACCGGCATCGACTTCACTGCCAGTTTGTTCTGACATTTGCCGTGGATGGGTTGCAATGCAGAGCTTGGCATCCGCACCGTTCGCGGCGGCGAGCCGGCAGGCGATGTCACCATGACCACAGTCCACCATCAGGGCTCCGGGCATGGCCGCCTGCAGTCCTTTGATGTTATCGGCGAAGCGGACCGAGTTGCGCATGTGCTGCACCCAGTAATCGGGATTGACCGCCTCAGCATCACGCAGCCACTGACCGGTCAGATTGGACTGTATCGGAATGCCGGGCGGGGACAACGCGATCTGGCCAACAGCTTTCCGAAAGTCCGCGAGCACCGATTCCATCAAGGCGGAATGGAAGGCGCGTGAAACCATGAGCCGCCGTCCGACCTTGCCTTCTTGCTGCAGACGCTTCTCGAAATCGTCGATCGCTTTGATCGAGCCGGAAACCACGCACTGCCGCGGGCTGTTGATCGCGGCAAGCGAGAGCTCTGGACCATGGGCCTCCAGAAGTGCTCCGACTTCCGCCTCACCGGCCGCGAGCGCATACATGGCACCAGGGTTTGTCGAGGCCATCAGCCGCCCGCGTATCACCATGAGACGCAAGGCATCCTCGAACGACATGACACCGGCCAGGCAGGCCGCGACATATTCCCCGATGCTGTGCCCAGCCAGCGCGGCCGGTTGGACACCGCAGGCCATCAGGTGGCGGGCCATGGCATATTCACAAATGAACAGAGCCGGCTGCGCATGGTCGGTTTGCGCAAGACGTTCCGCAGATTCGGATGTCGGCTCAGTTGCAAGAAGCAGGGATCTGAGATCTTCAGGACCGGAAAAATGCGCTACAGTTTCACAGGCCTGATCGATCAGTTCGGCAGAGGCCGCGTCGGCAGAATGGAGCATGCGTGCCATACCCGGTTGCTGCGCCCCCTGCCCCGGAAAGAGGAATGCGGTGATCGCCTCGCTGCTGTCCGCCAACCCTTCGACACGCGCAGGAGACTTCGCATCGGCAAGAGCCCAGCCGGCAGCTTGGATTGTCTTGGCAACGATGGCGGCACGGTAGGGATATTGTCGCCGCCTGGAAAGGCTGTAGGCCAGATCGCGAATATCGGCATCCGCCCCTTTGTGCGACAACCAAACAGATGTTCGCGCCATCAAGGATGTCAGCGCCCCCGGGGTGGCTGCGGAAAAACACAGCAAGTGGGGGATCGGATCGGCAATGCGCTCATCACGCGTTGTCGTTTCCGGGGCGGCTTCAAGAACGACATGCGCGTTGGTGCCGCCAATCCCGAAACTGCTGACACCCGCGCGAAGTGGTGTCGCTCCGTCCCCTGCCAACGCGACAGGCTGGCCGTTGATCTGGAAGGGCCCATCCTCAAGCGGCAGGCGCGGATTGGGCTCCTCGAAATGGCAGGTCGGCGGCAGCGTACGGTATTTCAGCGCCAGCAGCGCTTTGATGAGTCCGACCATTCCCGCCGCAGCATCCAGATGCCCGAAATTCCCCTTGACCGATCCCAGCCAGATTGGGGCTTTGCCTGATGTATCGCCGCTGCCGAAAACCTGATTGAGCGCCGATACCTCGATCGGATCGCCAAGAGGGGTTCCGGTGCCGTGCCCCTCGATGAAGCGGATGCTTTCCGGGGCGACCTTCCCATCGGCCAGAGCTGTCCGGATAGCACTGGCCTGGCCATTTGCAGTCGGGGCGCTGAAAGCCGCCTTCGCTGTGCCATCGTTGGAAAGCCCGACCCCCTTGATAACGCCATGAATGGTATCCCCGTCGGCGACGGCATCGCTTAGCTTTTTCAGGACAACGACCGCGCCACCACTGGCGCCAACAACACCGTCTGAGCGATGGTCGAAGGGGCGGCATATACCACTGCGCGACCCGATTCCGCCTTCAGTGAAGTAGTACCCACCTGAAGGCGCAAGCCCCAAGGAAGCAGCCCCCGCAAGGGCAACGCGGCACTGCCCCGCGCGCAGGGCCTGCACGGCAAGTGCAATGTTGACCAGACCGGTTGAGCATGCGGTGGACGTGGACAGTGCCGGGCCAGTCAGGTTCAGCTTGTAGGCCAGCCGACTGGCCGCATAATCCTTGTCATTGGCGATTGCGAACCCGTACCGCACGGCCCCCGAACCCGTGCCCGCTTCTGCGCGGCCGAGAACATCGAGCATATAGCTGTTGAAACCAACGCCCACATAGACCCCAACCGGGCCGTCCTGCTCCGGCTGGCAGCCGCTGTCTTCCATGGCGGTCAACGCCGTCTCGAGCAGCAGGCGATGCTGCGGATCGGTTTCGCGCGCCTCCCGATCCGTCATGGAGAACAGGGTTGCATCAAAGGAATCCACGTCATCGAGAATGCCATGACGTGCGACAAAGGCCGGATCCTCCAGCTGTGAAGGATCCCCACCCAGGCTTTCCAGGCGGGCCGCATCGATCTCGCGAATCATGTCCGTCCCGCTTTCCAGCAGCGACCAAAGCGCATCGCGATCCTCTGCACCCGGCAGGCGGATCCCCATGCCGACAATGGCGATGTCGGATGTATCGGTTTCAGCGCCCTCGGCCCGCTGTTTCGTGTCCAGATCCGCTAGAGGGATAGCCGGGCTCGCTTGCCCCAGAAGATAGCGCGCGAAATCCTTGACGGAAGGGTGCTCGAATATCTCGACGGATCTGATCTCGCGTCCGGCCAGTTTCGTCAGGGCAAACTGCGCCCGTGGAACGAGCAGAGAATGTGCACCGATTTCGAACAGATTGGCATCCACCGGGATATCATCACTCTGAAGGAGCTCGGCCCAGACAGCCTTGACCTTCTGCGTGAAATCACGCTCGGCCAGCTTGCCAACCGTTGAGTCTTGGGCCATACGCTCCTGTGAAGTCGGCGTCGTTGCCTGTACCGGAGGATCCTGCAGCTGTACCCCGCTACCCGCTACGATGCCACCGCCCGGACGCAGCTCTTCGCCCGCATCGCCGACCAGAGCCGCAAGGGCGGCTATCTCCTGCTCAGGATCCGCGATGACGGCATCGAGGATATGGCGAAAGCATTCAGCGATTCTTACGACCGTTTCGTGTTCCAGGCGGTCGGCATTGTATTGCCAGATCAGTTCGGCTTCGTTCTCGGTTTCGCTGAGCGCTTGGGCAAAGTAGACCAGTCCAAGGTCATTGACTGGCGCGTTATAGATATTCATCCGCTTGGCTTTGGTGTCGTCAAACTCCAGCGGTGTCATCGAATCCAGGCTGTTGAAGAATGCCCCGCCGCCAAGGAGGCTGTGCCCCCCCAGGCGCGCCGCACGCATGCGTGCCGGCCCGAGACGAATGTGACGGACATCCCGGCGCACACGTCCGAAGATATCCTTGGCCAGTTCCGAAATGCGTTGATGCTTGTTCAGGTCGATATCTAGGGGAACGACACAGGAAAAGGCACCGGGGGTATTCCGCTCGTCACGGCCGATCCGGTTCAGCATCGGCACAGTCAGGATGGGGTGACTTTCTCCTGAAATCTGGCCAAGCAGAACTGCAAACGTGGCCATCATCAACGAAGGCGAAGAGGTGCCGGCTTTCTTGGCTGCACCGATAATGGCATCCAGCTCATCGCCGCTCAGACTTTGCGGGAATTGCCTGTGGTGCGACTGCGCACTGTCTGGGCGCGCAGAAAAACGTGTGACCGGCCTGCCGTCTGCCAGGCGATACTTCCAATAGGCCAGGTCCCGTGTGTAGGCATCACTCTCGGGATAGGCCGCGTCCGATAGGATGAAGTTCCGATAGGAGCGGAAGGAACAGTCCGGAATCGCCGTATTCGAACCCAGCGCGCGATAGATCTCCTGCACGCGCTCGGCCAGCAGATGCCCGGCAAAACCGTCGCAAACAAGGTGGTGGTACACCCGAACCCACCAACAGACCTTGTCCTCGAGACGGAACAGGCGGTGACGGCAAAGAAACCCGTTTTCGGGATCAAGAAGACGCGTACGGGTGGCTTCGAGTTCCTGATAGGCAGCCGCCTCGACATCATCGGCAAATCGAAGATCGATTACGCTGAAATCGGTGGCACGAACTTCCGAAGCAAAATGCTGCCTCACGTCTCCATCGACGTTGGAAAAGCGCAGTCGAAGGGCATCGTTCTCGCGGTCTGCCTTTACAATGGCCTGCCAGAGCCTGTCGACATCAAGGTTGCCCTCGAATTGGATGACATTGCAGATATTGTAGCTGGACGGATCTTGCTCTTTTTTCCAGTCGAGCCAGATACCTGCCTGTATTGTTGTCAGTGCGAACTGTTCATTCGTGTCACTATTTGCTGAGTCACTGGATTCCTGCGAATTGATCGCTTTCAAAAGCCTTGCCCCTCAACAGCGAACTGTCATTGGTATTCTTTCACCCCTGCATTGTGGTCCACAGGGTTGTTCCTTGGTCTCATGCCTGCAGCAGAGCGGAGAGCAATTTCGTGGCAAATATGCCCTTCATTGATACGCTATTGCAAGCTGCAACCTGATCTGTTTTGGCAAAATCTGCGCGAGGTCAATTACCGCCACAGGAGTTGTTTCTTCCGATATTCTGAGTGTGATTGCGCCAACGACACGCCCCTTGGCACACTATTGTGAACACCGGCATGTGTTCTCCTTCCGGCGAACTGGTCGCAGTGCACATCTTTCGTGAAGTCGATCTGAATGGTCTGCTGGCTGCCCGGCTTCAACCGCGTGTGTCTACAGGCGGCGTCTTCTTGCCGAGAGCACGGCCACGAGCAGGAAGGCTAGGATCGCAGCGACGGCACCTGGAACAAGCGCCAGGGCGACGGCGGCGAGAATATCGACGATGGAGCCCAGCGCGCCCAGATCGGCGTGGGTCCAGGCCGGGGCCAGCAGGGTTGCAACGAAGGTTGTCACGGCTCCAAGCGCCAGGGCAATCAGGATCGGTCGGCCGAAGGGCTGGCCCTTACGGCGCAGCAAAACAAAGCCGACGATGATCCCGGCCAGAAACAGCAGTGCCAGGATGACGGCCGGCCAGAACCAGGACCCGAAACTCTCGTAAAGGATGAAGAAAAGGCTGACGGGATCGAATTCGCTCATTGTTCCATCCTTACCCTCAGGCGCGCCCGCGCAGCATGGCCAGATAGGCGCCCTTCAGCCCCTTTTCCTCGATCAGCCAGGAGACCCAGCGCTCTTCCAGAGGCTCGATGAAAGGGAAGGACTGGATCAGGTTGCCTTCGTAATCGAACTCGATCAGCATGGCCGTGCCATAGGCCGTCACCATCGGGCAGGAGGTATAGCCGTTGTAGGCCGCCACCGGCTCCTCGCCCCGTGTTTCCGCCACGAAGTTGTCGGCCACTACCGGGACCTGCCACTTCACGCTGGCCGCCGTCTTGCCGCGCGGCACGCCGGCCACATCCCCCAGGGCGAAGACATTGGGATAGCGAGGATGGCGCAGGGTTTCCCGATCTGCCTCGATCCAGCCGTCGGCCGCAAGCGGCCCTTCTTGCCATGGCAGAGGGCTGTTGCGCACAGGGTCGGGCGCGCGCATCGGCGGGACCACATGGATGAAGTCATAATCCAGGACAACCTCGCCCTCCACGGTTTCGTAGACGGCCTGCCGTCGGCCGGGTTCCAAGGCTTTCAGGACATGTCCATAATTCACCTGCACATCACGCGCGGCGAAAAGCTCCTCCACCTTGTCATTGACGGGCGGGATGGCGAAAAGGCTATCGTTGTGGGCGTTATAGACCAGTTCCACGTTGCCCCGACGCCCCTGGCGCCGCGCCTTGTCCTCGGTGATGAAGGTCATCTTCAGCGGCGCGCCGGCACACTTGATTTCCGTGGCCGAACGTCCGAAGAGGCCCGTCCCGCCACTTTCAAGGAAACGATCCATTGCTGCCGATGAAGCTGCCGCAGCCTCCGGACCGGCATAGACACTGGCGATGCCCTCCTTGCCGATCAGCGAGGTCTCCATCCCTTCGATCGCAGCATAATCCAGCTTCAGTCCGGTCGTTACGAAGAGATAATCATAGTCCAGCCGCTGACCGCCACTGGTGGTGATGCTGTTGGACTCGGGATCGAATTCGGCGACCGCCTCTTCGACCCACTCCACATCCCGCGGCATGTACTCGGCATTACTTTCAGTCACATCCCCGGGCTGCCAGAGGCCAGCCATGATCAAGGTGAAGCCCGGCTGGAAATGGTGTTCGCGCTTGGCATCAACGATCGTGATCCGCGCCTTGCCCATGCTGCGGCGCAGCCTGCTGGCAAGGGACAGGCCGGCCGCCCCGGCTCCCGCAATCACGATCTTGACCGCTGCATCCGATGTCTGCGCCACTGTTCCCGGCACCCTCAGCGACAATGCTGCGAGCGCTGATGAACTGCCCAGCAGGAAAGTTCTACGGTTCACGGCAGTCCCACCCTTTCCAAGGCCATAATTTACACTGATTCAGTGTAACTTACACTAGCCAGTAAAAAGGAGAATTGCTCTGCGCGAATTGTCACGTGTTCAAGGGCCATGGACCGTCCTGTCAGAAGGCCGCCTGCCCTGCCTTGGACAGGGCAGGCCCTTGCAAAGGACTCAAATCTATTGCGTTTCTTCCTCGGCTTTCTTCTTGGCGGCATCCTCCATCAACTCGAACCACATCGCGTTGAGGATGGCAAAGGCCGCAGCCAACGGAAGTCCCAGCAACCAGGCAAAATACCACATTCTATGCTCCTTCCTGCGGCGTCAGTAGGAATGACTGCTTTCGTCTCGTATCTCCTCCTCATCGATCTTGCCCCACAGGACCTTGTAGACCCAGCTTGTGTAGAGCGCGATCAGCGGCAGGAAGATGGCGGTCGAAACCAGCATGATGAACAGGGTCAGGTGGCTAGAGGAGGAGTCCCATACCGTCAGACTGGCGTCCGGCTGAATCGAGGACGGCAGAATGAAGGGAAACATCGACAGTCCGACCGTCGAGATGATGCCGAAAATCGACAGCTTACTGAGCAGCAGGGTTAGGACTTCACGCCCGCCACGCATTGCCAGCAGGGCGCCGAAAGCGCCCAGGAAACCGAACAGTGGAGCAAGCATCGTCCAGGGATGTTCGCCATAGTTCGCAAACCAGGCGCCTCCATCACGCACCACCTCGGACCTCAGTGGATTGGACGGGCCCGTCATCTCGGGCGCGGACACGAAGCGATAACCGTCGACGCCCAACCAAAGTGCGATTCCCCCCAACGCAAACAGCAGTATCGTCAAGATGGCCGAGATGCTGCCGAACCGCAGGGAACGCTCCGCCACCCTGCCACTGGTCTTGAGGACGAGCCAGGCGGCCCCGTGCATCACCAGCATGGCCACCGACAGCAGCCCGCAGAGCAGCGCAAAGGGATTGAGCAGCGCGAGGAAACTGCCCTCGTAGAAAATGCGCAGATCCGCATCCAGTCGGAAGGGCACACCCTGCAGAACGTTCCCGACAGCAACCCCGAAGATCAGCGCGGGCACGAAACCGCCTATGAACAGGGCCCAGTCCCAGCTGCTGCGCCAGGTCGGGTCTTCCAGTTTCGAGCGATACTTGAAACCCACCGGACGTAGTATCAGGGCGGCCAGGATGGCGAACATCGCAAGATAGAAGCCCGAGAAGGAAACTGCATAAAGCTGTGGCCAGGCGGCGAAGATCGCGCCGCCGCCCAGGATCAGCCAGACCTGGTTGCCTTCCCACACGGGACCGATGGTGTTGATGGCAACCCGCCGCTCGACATCGCTGCGCGCCACAAAGGGAAGAAGTGCACCGACACCCAGGTCGAAACCGTCGGTAACCGCGAAGCCGATCAGCAACACGCCCAGCAGCAGCCACCAGATCACGCGCAAGGTTTCGTAGTCGATCAATTCATGCAGGATCATGGCTCTTACTCCGCCGGTACAATACGGGAGGAAATCAGTTCAGCTTCAGGCGCATCGTCGGGATCCGGTCCCTTGCGAATGGCCCGGAGCATCAATCCCATCTCGATCACGATCAAAACCGTGTAGATCAGCACGAAACCGATGATCGTCATCAGCACGGTCGAAGCCCCAAGGCTGGACACCGCCGCGGCCGTCGGAAGGATGCCCTCGATAATCCAGGGCTGGCGGCCGAACTCGGCCACGATCCACCCCAGCTCGGCTGCAATCCAGGGCAGGGGAATGGCGAAAACGGCCACGCGCAGCAGGAAAGGGTACTTGTCCAGGGCCCGCCGCGCCGAGAGCACGAAGAAGGTGCCCGTCAGCAGGATGAAGAAGAAGCCCAGTCCCACCATGATCCGGAACGACCAGAAAAGCGTCGGCACGTGCGGAACGGTATCCCAGGCCGCCGCCTCGATCTGTTCCTCCGAGGCTTCCCGCGGATCATCCAGATAACGCTGCAGCAGCAGGGCATATCCCATGTTGGCGCCGTTCTCCTCAAAAGCCTGGCGCACATCCTCGGGCACGTTCTCGCTGCTGCCGGCGGCGCGGATATCCAGCAACGCCTCATAACCGCGAATGCCGCTGCGGATACGCTCCTCAGCTCCCTCGACCAGGTTCTCAATGCCCGGTATCTCGGAAGTCAACGAGCGTGTCCCGATCAGGCCCATGACCCAGGGGATCTTGACGGCGAAGTGTGTCTCGCGCGCTTCCTGGTCGGGGAAGCCGATCACGGTGAAGGCCGCCGGAGCCGGCTCGGTTTCCCACATACCTTCCATGGCCGCGAGCTTCATCTTCTGATGTTCGGTCGAGAGATAGCCGCTTTCATCGCCGAGCACGACCACCGACAGCGAGGCGGCAAGGCCGAAGGAGGCAGCCACTGTCATCGAGCGCTTGGCCAGATCGGTATGGCGCCCCTTTAGAAGGTACCAGGCCGAAACACCCAGAACGAAGACCGATGCCGTCACATAGCCTGCGGAAACGGTATGCACGAACTTCGCTTGCGCCACGGGATTGAAGAGCACATCAAAGAAGTTCGTGACTTCCATGCGCATGGTTTCCGGGTTGAAAGTCGAGCCGATCGGGTTCTGCATCCAGCCGTTGGCGATCAAAATCCACAGCGCCGAGAAGTTCGAACCCAAGGCGACGGCCCAGGTCGTGGCCAGGTGGCCGACCTTGGACAGCTTGTCCCAGCCGAAGAAGAAAAGGCCGACAAAGGTGGCTTCCAGGAAGAAGGCCATCAGACCTTCGATCGCCAGAGGTGCCCCGAATATGTCGCCGACATAATGGCTGTAATAGCTCCAGTTCATCCCGAACTGGAACTCCATGACGATTCCCGTGGCCACCCCCAGAACGAAGTTGATGCCGAACAGCACGCCCCAGAACTTGGTCATCTGCCGCCAGATCTGACGGCCGGTCATGACATAGACCGTTTCCATGATGGCCAGCAGCATGGACAGACCAAGTGTCAGCGGAACGAACAGGAAGTGATACAAGGCTGTTATCGCGAACTGCAGACGCGACAGCGAAACGATATCAAGTTCCATTTTCTACCCCTGGCCCTCTCAGGCCTCCTTCAGTTTTGCCCCGACAGGAAATTCAGTCGGAAGGGGCAAGATCGGCAAGCGGCCTCAGTCAGGTCGCAAACCACCCAGTATTGATGCAAAGGCTTCCGTACCTCGTTCCGCCGAGGCAACAATGCGGCCCGCATCCAGGACAAAGAGACGATCCGCCAGCTCGGCTTCACGCTTGATGTGCGTAGCGATCACAAGGCTTCGGCCTTCCGCACATTTTCGAATCCGACCCAGAACATCCCGCGCAATCTCGCCATCGAGGCCCTGGGTCGGCTCATCGAGCAGCCAGATGGGCGAGTCGCGAAGCAGGAGACGTGCCAGCGCCAGGCGCCGCGCCTGCCCGCCCGAAAGACCGGAACCACCTTCGCCCAGGGCTGTATCCAGCCCGTATCCGAACAACCTGTCACGCGCGTCCAACCCGGACATCGCCAGCACCTGATTCAGACAGTCGTCATTGGCATCCGGTCTGGCAAGGCGCAGATTGTCGCGCAGGCTGCCCCGAAACAGCTCGGTTCGCTGGGGCAGCAAACAGGTCTCGCGCGTTTCGACCTGTCCTTCACTTGGGCGAAGCTCACCAGCAAGGGCGCCGAGCAGGGTCGACTTCCCGGAACCGCTCGTGCCCACAAGTGCCACATGCTCTCCAGGGCTCACCTCCAGGGAAACCTGCTCGAGTACAGGCACCGAACTGCCTGGATGGCGCAACGTCACGCCCTGTAGACGAATTGCCGAACCGTCGCCGGGAGGAAGAGGCAAGGCTTCGACGCCCTGGTCGGTTTCCGACAGTTTGGGGGCCAAGCGGCGCGTGGCAAGCAAGGTCCGGCCCAGTTCCACAGCGCCGCGGCGCAATGCCGCAAAGGGCTCCATGGCCGCAAGAACCACCAGCATCCCCAGAGCCGCCACCGGCGCGGAGATGGTCCCGGCCTCCACAAGCCCGGCAACGCCGACAAGCGTACCGGCAAGGAGCACGGCCGAGACAACGCCAAGACCGGAATCAACCATCGTTTCACTTCGGTCCAGCTGGTCATCGGCCCGTGCCGCATGCTGATCGGCCCGCCGGACCTTTGCGGTTTGCGCCTCCAGCTGTCCCGTCATGACCAGCTCGGTTTGTCCCGAAAGCAGGTCCACGACACGCCCGCGCAGGCCTTCAAGTGCCTGGGCCCTGCGTTGGGCCGGCCGCAGAGAACGGCCCGCTGCCAGTGCAGGAAGCCCCAGTCCGGCAGCCAGCAACACAAGCCCAACCGCAATGCCGAGCCATGGCGCCATCAACCCAAGTGCAAGGGCCGTGGCCAGCGCCGCGATAACGGCGGCACCCGCGGGAACGAGCAGTCGAAGGTAAAGGCTGTCGAGCGCATCGATATCCGAGGTCAGGCGAAACAGTAGCTTGGCCGGATGTTTCAGAAGCAGGCGGGCCGAACCGGGGGCTGCCCAGCCGCGGAACAGGCGCGCACGCAGGGCAGCAAGAATGCGCAGGGTTGCATCGTGCGTGACCACGCGTTCGCCATAGCGCGCAAAGGTCCGGCCCAGCGCAAAGAACCGGATCCCCGCGGAGGGCGCAAAGACATCGAAGGCCAGCGCCGAGGCAATCGACAGGCCTGCGATCGCGGTCGCGGTTATGAACCAGCCCGAAAGCCCCAGGAGGGCGATACCGAAGAGAACCGTTGCCGCGGCCAGGAGGACACCCCCCACGAGTTCGAGCGGGCGCTCCTTGCGGAAGAGGAGCAATACAGCCTTGATATCCTGCACGCCTGAACTCATTCCGCAGCCTCCCTTGCGGCCAGGAGCGGCACCAAGTCTACAACACGGTCCATGCGGTTCGCCAGTTGCGGATCATGGGTTGCAACGATCATGGTCTTGCTGCCAGCAAGCGCCATCAGCTCATCTCCGATATCCGCCGCCGTGGCCGCATCCAGATGGGCGGTCGGTTCATCCGCAAGAACAAGCCCAAAGTCCGGCGCTGCCGCAGCCCGTGCCAGCGCCAGGCGCAGGGCCTCGCCACCCGACAGACCGACGCCGGCTTCCCCAAGACTTCCGGCATGACTGCGGGCCACGTCTTCCAGGCCGACGTGGCGCAAGGCCTTGTCGATCTCTGCCTCGCCCACCTCGGGACGGTCGAGGCTGACATTGCGGGCCATGGTGCCTTGAAAGATATGCGGGTGCTGCCCCACCCAGGTCATGCGACGGCGCAGCTCTTCCGCTGTTTCGTCCTCCAGGGGCAGGCCGCCGATCACGATACGGCCTCGATCGGGAGCGACAAGACCGGCAAGCAGGGCAAGCAGGGTGGATTTTCCGCTCCCGCTCGGCCCGAACAAGGCCAGGTGTTCGCCGGGCGAAACCCGAAGGTCCAGGCCTTCGAAGACCCGAACACCGGCGGCATGACTGAAATCCAGGCCTTCAATGGCGATGCCGGGCGGTTTGTCGCTCGGAGTGACCTGTTCCGAGGTCCCACTCTGGCGGGAAGCAGGAAACGCGCGTCCCTGGGTTGCCAGGGCTTCAAGGGCATCCTCTGCCGCCTGGCCCGCGGCCCTGTCGTGCCAGGTGGCGGAAAGATCCCGCAGCGGCTCGAAGAATGCTGGCGCAAGCAAAAGGATGAAGAGACCTTCCCCCAGGCTCAGTTGCGTTCCCCAGGCGCCGAAATTCAGGTGCCCCAACAGATGGAAGCCGACATAGACGGCAACCATCGCAACGCCAAGTGCCGCAAATAGTTCGAGCACGGCCGACGACAGGAAGGCTATGCGAAGCACGGACATGGTTTTCCGGCGCAGGTTCTCCGCATCGGCATGCAGCCGTTCGGCCGTTAGCTCGATCGCTCCCAAGGCACGAAGGGTGGCAAGACCGCGCAGCCGGTCCAGCAGGAAGGCATTCATGCTGCCCATCTCGTCCAGCTGTTCCCGACTGGCTGCGCGGGCACGCCAGCCGATCAGGGCCATGAACAGCGGGATCAAGGGCGCCGCCACCACCAGGATCACGGCGGCAATCCAGGAAAACGGCAGGACACAAACCAGTATTGCCAAGGGGAGAAGGACAACCCGAAAACGAACCGGGCGATAGCGGGCCAGATAGGGAACCAGCGCCTCGGCCTGTTCGCCCAGGACACTGGCCGCTGAACCGGAATCCGGACGGTTGATATCGATCGGTGAGCGCGCGGCCAGCACCGACGTTGCGCGCGCCCGCAATTCGGTCAGGCTGCGGCGTGCGTGACGAAAGGCCAGGCGACTCCCGACGGCATTGAGACCGGTCTTAAGGATGCCCAGAATCAGGACAACGAGCGCGGGGACGATGACCGCATCAACCGATCCGACAGCAGCCAGATGGTCAATGGCATAGGCTATAGCTGCTGCCTGGGGCAGCCATAGCAAAGCCGCTATTGCCTGCAGCGCAGCAGGCAGAGAGTGGCCGGCAAGGGAATCTGCAGTCCAGCGTTCTTCTGCGTGCGTCCCTGTGATGTCGGCTGTCATTGAGCAGCTTCCGGCGGGTAAGGTGTCATGGATTTCGGTGGTTCTCTGCTACCTTAATACAGGGGAGATAAGGGACCTTCGGCACGATTCCCACGCTGCAATTTGTCACGCCTTGAAGGTCGGCACATAAACGAATCTGGGAACATAAGTATTGATAAGGCTCCCAATCAGTCTGTAAGCGGTTCCACCTCACTTGTGCTGTCGCTGTGATGTCAAGCCTGCTCAAGGATTGGAGCGGTCCGCTTCAAGAGCTTTCGTCGAGGACTTGGCAAAGCCTGAAGTGACTTCCTTGGGTCCCAGGCAGGCTGCAACGGCACTGCGATCCAGGGTTTCTTGCGTCTCGAGTTCCGTGATCAGACGCTCCACCTTCGAACGGTGGCCCTGAAGGATTTCGACGGCCAATGCCTCGGCTTCCGTCAAGATCTTCTGGACTGCCTTGTCCGCGATTGCAGCCGTGGCCTCCGAGAAGCTGCGAGGCTGTGCCATTTCGCGGCCCAGGAAGGGATGCTCATCGCTTTCACGAACGTCGACTGGGCCCAACTCTTCTGACATGCCCCAGCGTCCCACCATGGCACGGGCAAGACGGGAGGCCATGCGGATATCTTCGTCCGCCCCTGAACTGAGGCTTTCCAGGAAAACCTTCTCGGACGCTCGTCCGGCCAGCATCACGGCCAGGCGCTCCTTCAGGTAGTCCTCCGGAAGGGTATGCCGCTCTACTTCTGGCAACTGATGGGTCAGGCCCAGGGCCCGCCCCCGCGGAATGATCGTCACCTTGTGGATGGGGTCGGCATGCGGAAGGTAATAGGCAACCGCCGTGTGGCCGGATTCATGGACGGCAAGCCGGTGGCGTTCCTCGGGATGTATGGCGAGCGTTCGCAGCGCGCCCATCATGATGCGATCGCGCATTTCGTCGAAGTGACGCGCATTCACTTCCTTGCGATTCTCGCGGGCAGCCGCCATGGCGGCTTCGTTGACCAGGTTCTTCAGGTCGGCTCCGGAAAATCCCGGTGTTCCGGCTGCCACCTGCTCCAGATCTACGTCATCGGCCAAGGGCACCCTGCTGCAATGCACTTCCAGGATCGCGACCCGCGCCTTCTGATCGGGCAACTCAAGGGTGATATGACGGTCAAAGCGGCCAGGACGCAGCAATGCGGGGTCCAGCACATCCGGCCGGTTGGTCGCCGCCAGCACCACCACGGCTTCGTGCCCCTCGAAACCGTCCATTTCGGCGAGAATCTGGTTGAGCGTCTGTTCCCGCTCATCATTGCCACCGCCCAACCCTGTGCCACGTACACGACCGACACTGTCCAGTTCATCGATGAAGATGATGCTGGGGGCATGCTTCTTGGCCTCTTCAAACAGGTTTCGCACCCGTGAGGCCCCAACCCCCACGAACATCTCGATGAATTCAGAGGCGGAGGTGTGGAAGAAAGGAACTTGCGCTTCGCCTGCCAGTGCCCGCGCCAACAGCGTCTTCCCCGTACCGGGTGGACCTTCGAGCAGCACCCCGTGCGGCACCTCGGCCCCAAGCCGTTGGTAACGCTCTGGGTTGCGCAAAAACTGCAGCAACTCCGAGACTTCGGCCTTCGCGTTGTCCTGCCCGGCCACATTGGCAAAGCGCACCTTGGGGGCAGTCGCCGGCTCCACCTTGCGGGTGCGCCCTTTCAGGAATCCGCCGGGACCATCCTTGCCCATGCCGCCAGGCAAACCGCCCGACATGCGCCGGATCACGAAGACATACCAGAAGCCGAGGATCAGCACCCACGGCAGCAACGCCAATAGCCAATTCGGGATGGGACTGCCTCGCTCTGCGGAAACCTCGACCCCCTGTTCATCCAGCAGGGCCATGAGATTTGGATCCTCGATGGCGGGGATACGTGTCCGGAAAGCACGTGCCATGCCACCGGACGGTATTTCCTGTGGGCTCCGGAAGTCCCCTGTGATCGCTTCCTGACCGATGACGACCGACTCAACATCCCCGGACTCCACGTGAAACCTGAAACTCGAATAAGACAGGTCGATGGGGGCTGGTTCGCTGTCGGTTTGGAAATAAAGACTCAAGCTGGCCAGGACAACCAGACCCATCACGAACCAGACCATGAGGCTGGCAGGCGGCTTTTTCTGTTGATCACTCATGGGCCCATCCATCCATATTCATCAAGCCTCAGCCTTCCACAGAAACCACAGTCCCGGCACGTTGCTCGAGTATAGCAAGAGCATCGCTCAAGCGGCCAATGCCTGCGAAGCCAGTACCGGCGCGGCTGAAGGCGATAGCTGCCTCCACCTTGGGCCCTATGGAACCCTCCGGCAGCTCCAGAGCTTGCGCCTCCTTGATTGAAAGATGGTGGATTGCCTCTGCGTTATCGCTTCCGAAATCACGGTACACTGCATCCACGTCCGTCAGCATCAGAAGGGCATCGGCCTTCAGCCGCTCAGCCAGCAGTGCGCTGGCCGCATCCTTGTCGATCACGGCCTCGATGCCGATCATGGCGCCGTCAGCCCTTTCGATTACGGGAATGCCGCCGCCGCCCGTGCAGATGATCACCACGCCCTGGTCCAGCAGCAGCTGCAATACGCGCAGGTCGGGGATGTCCTTGGGTTTCGGAGAGGGCACAACACGCCGCCAGTGCTTGCCGTCGCGCGCAATGTCCCAATCCCGCTTGTCGGCAAGCTGCTTGGCCTCCTCTTCGCTATAGACGGGCCCCACGAATTTCGTTGGTTTCTTGAAGGCCGGGTCTGCCGGATCGACCAGAACCTGGGTCAAGAGGGTGGCGACCGGACGGTCATGTCCCAGCCGGTTCTCGAGCTCTTGTTCGATCAGATAGCCGATCATGCCCTCCGTCTCGGCCCCCAGCACATCCAGCGGATAGAGCTCATCCGGCTTGTAGGCCGCCCCCTGCAGAGCGAGCAGCCCAACCTGCGGACCATTGCCGTGCGTGACGACCAGTGCATGCCCCGCACGCACGAGTTCCGCCAGTGATTGCGCGGCCACCTGCACGTTCCGGCGCTGATTATCCGCTGTAAGCGGCTCCCCCCGTTTCAAGAGGGCATTACCGCCAAGCGCTGCAACGACCAGCATAGCGTCTTCAACTCCCAAGTGTTGCGACAAGGACCGCCTTGATCGTGTGCAGCCTGTTCTCGGCCTGTTCGAAGACGATCGAAGCTGGACTTTCGAAGACCTCTTCCGTCACCTCCATGGCCTCGATCCCGAAGGTCTCGGCGATCTCCGCTCCCACGCCTGTCTCCGTATTATGAAAAGCAGGCAGGCAGTGCATGAACTTCACGCGCGGATTGCCGCTCTTTTTCATGACTTCGGAATTGACCTGATAGGGGGTGAGAAGCTTGATGCGCTCCGCCCACTTCTCCTTCGCCTCGCCCATCGAGACCCAGACATCGGTGTAAATGAAATCGACACCGTCGACCGCCTTGTCCAGGTCGTCTGTCACCGTAACCCGTGCCTCGGTCTTCGCTGCAATGGCCCGGGCCTCTTCCTCGATTCCCTTGTGCGGCCAGCAGCTTTTCGGGCCGCACAGTCTTATATCCATGCCCATCTTTGCCGCACCGATCAGCAAGCTGTCACCCATGTTGTTGGCGACATCGCCCAGGAATGCAAAGGCCACCTGGCGCAAAGGTTTCTCGGAATGCTCCTGCATGGTCAGGAAATCGGCCAGGATCTGGGTTGGATGGAATTCGTCGGTCAGGCCGTTATAGACCGGAACCCCCGCGTACTGGGCCAACTCCTCGACAACCTTCTGCCCGAACCCCCTGTACTCGATCGCATCATAGACGCGGCCAAGAACGCGGGCCGTGTCCTTCACCGTTTCCTTGCGTCCCAGATGGGTGCCGGAGGGCCCCAGATAGGTGACCAGGGCGCCCTGGTCATGCGCGGCAACCTCAAAACCGACCCGCGTGCGGGTAGAGTCCTTCTCGAAAATCAGCGCAATCTCCTTGCCGCGGAGTTGCGGAACCTCGGTCCCCGCATATTTCGCGGCCTTGAGATCCGTCGACAGTTTCAGGAGGAAAGCGATTTCCTGCGGTGTGAAATCCCGCAGGGTCAGAAAGTGACGGTTCTTGAGGTTGAAGGCCATGGCTTTGCTCCCTCCAGGTAATACAGGCCAGGTTATGCAGGATCGCGTATGGTCGGACAGCTCATGCAGCGCCCACCACCACGTCCGCGTCCAAGCTCGGCACCGGGGACCTCCAGCACCTCGATCCCCTCGGCACGCAGGGCCGCATTGGTGTCGTCGTTGCGATCATAGCCGACGACAACGCCGGGACGCAGGGACAGGACATTATTGCCGTCATTCCACTGCTCGCGCTCGCGTTCGAAGGGATCATTGCCACCTGTCGGGATCACCTTCAGGCTCTTGTAGCCCATCGCCTCGCCCACGACCTCGAACATGGGGCGCTTGTCATGGCGAATGGACAGCGGCGCACCGCCTTCGCCCGGCCGCAGGTCGAAACAGGTCATTTCGTCGGCCACCTCCTTGAAGCTCGTCACGACATCGCCGCCGCAAAAGGTGAACACCGTATCCAGGTGCATGGCGGCGCGGGATTTCGGTATCTGGCAGGCCAGAACACGATCGGCCGCCTCACGGGCGAACAGTGCTTCGGCCAGCAGGCCAACGCCCTGGGGTGATGTGCGCTCGCCCATTCCGATCAGGACCAGGCCATTGCCCACGGGCATGACATCCCCACCCTCCAGAGTGGCCAGGGCATGATCCCTTTCGGGGTCGCCCCAGAGGACATCGACCTTGCCGGCGAATTTCGGGTGGAAGCGATAGATTGCCGCCGTCAGTAGGGTTTCGTGGCGTCGCGCCTGCCAGTACATGGGATTGAGTGTCACCCCACCGTAGATCCAGGCAGAGTTGTCCCGGGTGAAGAGGAAGTTCGGCAGGGGTGGCAGAATGAAGCCATGATGGCCGAGATAGCTTCCGAACATGCCCGTGGGATGAAACGGCAGGTCTGCCACGGAAAGGCCGCCGATCAGGTATTCGGCCAGAGCGGCGCCTGAAAGATCGGCCAGCCAGGCGCGCAACTCATCCAGCATCCCGACACCAACGAAATTCGATGTTATGCGATGGTCCAGGACCATCTTGCGGGCCTCGGGAATGTCCAGGGTCTCACCCAGCAGACTGTTCACATCCAGGACTTCGATACCTTCCCGGCGCATGATATCGGCGAAGACATCATGATCTTTCTGGGCCTGCTTGACCCAGAAGACATCATCGAACAGCAACGCTTCGCAGTTCGAGGGCGTCAATCGCCGGTGCGCCAAACCCGGACGACAGATGATCACCTGCCGCAGCCGCCCGGTTTCGGAATGAACGCCTAGGGGGGACTGGGACATGGTCGCGCTTTCTCCCGAAATTTATATCACTGTGCCGAGACTGAGCACGACGGCGATGAAGACAAGCAGGATCAAGAGGAGCGGCCAGATGAAGGCGATCCATCGGTCATAGGGCACACGGCCAATGGCCAGGCCGCCAACCACGACAGCAAATGTGGGATTGATCAGATTCACCAGACCGTTCGCCGACTGGTAGGCCGTCACCACCAGATCGCGCCCCACGCCGGAAAAATCGGCCAGCGGTGCCAGGATTGGCATCGACAGGACGGCCAGGCCGGACGATGAGGGAACAAAGAAGCTCATCCCCAGTTCGATGGCAAACATGGTGTTGATGAAGACCACACTGGAAAGGTCGGACAGGGCCTGGGCCGAGGCATGGAGAATCGTGTCGGCAATGCGCCCCTGTTCCATGATCACGACGATGCCGCGCGCCAGCCCGATAATCAGGGCCACTCCAAGAAGCTCGCGCGCACCGTCTATGAACGATCCCGTCAGCTTCTTCTCGCCGAGCCTGGCGATCAATCCCACCAGAATGGCGGAGCCAAGGAACAGCGCCCCCATCCGCGCCATCCACCAGCCCTGAGAGGAAACGCCCCAGATCATCACGGCAAAGGTCGCGGCAAAGATCACCAGGATCACCTTCTGCGTGCCGCTGAGACTGTTGATCGTCATCTTGTCAGCCTCTGCCCCCAGAAAGACCTGCTCGTGTGCGGGCCACTGCCTGGCAACCACGGAGCGGCTTCGATCCGCCTTGACCCGGGCGGCATAGCGCATGACATAGGCAATGCAGATTGCCAGACCGCCCAACAGGATGACGAAGCGCAGGATGATCCCCTCGGTAAAGGGAATACCTGCGGCATTGGACGCTATGATCGTCGCGAAGGGATTGATCGTGGATCCGAGCACCCCGATCCCGGCGCCGACCAGGATGATGGCCACCCCTGTCACGGCATCGAAACCGGCGCGCAACACGACCGGCAAAAGTATGATGTAGAAGGCTAGCGTCTCCTCGGCCATGCCATAGGTCGTCCCGCCAGCTGCGAAGAGGCACATGAGGATGGGTATCATCCAGACCTCCCGCCCCTTCATGGCCAGCATGGCCAATCGAATTCCGGTATCAATGGAACCCGTGGCATTCACGACCCCCAGGAATCCCCCCAGCATCAGCACGAAAAGCGCCACGTCGATGGCGTTGGCGACATAGCTGTCGGGATCGTAGAATCCGCCGATCGGCGCAAGCAGGACATCGAAGGGCCCCTGCGGATTCGGCTCCACTTCGCTGTAGGTGTCGGCCACGGCAACTTCACGACCGACCTCCTCGTTCATCGCCCGCTCGTACTCGCCTGCGGGGATGATCCAGGTCAGCGCCGCCACCAGGACGATCAGCAGGAACAGGATCGTATAGGCTGTCGGAAAGCGCGAGGCCAATTCTTGGGATTTATCTTCAGGGGGTGTCTGGCCTGGCGTATCCGGCTTTTGGTCGCTCATCGGGAGTCTCCTTGAATGCCAAGCAGCCGACCAAGTCTATCCGAAGCGCCGAAAGCCAAAGCCGCCTGTGAAAATAAACGCATCGCAGGCACACGGCATTAAAATACAGAATATCACTGTATAGAATGCGGCATTTCGTAGCAACCAGAAATTGACATTCCCAGGAGTGTCTTCGCCTTAATAGTTCTTTGGTCATTCGTCGAAATTATTGAACTTCGCTTTCACAATGTAGGGGATAGGAAGGATATGATTATCAATGCACCGGTATCTTCTCCGAACGCCTGACATCCGGATTTCCTCGATAGCACCCCCCACGATGGTCACATCCGACCTGCCCGGCTCTGCGCGCCAATGCCACACCCCGGCGATGACGCACGACGTGCGGTGCCGGACGTAGTAGGCTGTCCCCGAAGCAGGATAGATGCTTTGGGCAAGGACAAAATCATGGCTGAGAGTAACGGAACGAAAGACCAGGCCAGCGACGGGCTGACGCTTCGGGCGGCAACATCGGAAGACGGCTCTGATGTGTGGCAGTTGATCCGCGAGAGCGGGCCGCTTGACGAGAATTCGATGTACTGCAACACACTGCAATGCGACCATTTCGGTGAAACCTGCGTGATCGCTGAACTTGAGGGCCAGATCGTGGGCTGGGTTTCAGCCTTCATCCTGCCCAACGCCCCCGACACGCTGTTCATCTGGCAGGTAGCCGTCGATTCCAAGGCCCGCGGCATGGGGGTGGCGCGGCGCATGCTGGAACATCTGCTGGCGCGTGATGTTTGCGCCGACATCAAGCGGCTACAGACAACGATCACCGCCGACAACGAGGCGAGCTGGGCGCTGTTCAACTCCTTCGCCGACCATATGGACGCCACGCTTGAGCGCGAACCTCACTACAAGCGCGACACACATTTCGAGGGCCGCCACGCCACTGAATACATGGTCACGATCAGCGAGATCGAAGCCAGCGAAGCCCGTAAAACCGCCACGGAGGATGGCAAGGCCAAGGTCGCCCCTTGATCTGACACATGAGTCCACAGCCTTCAGGAGGCCCAGAATGAACCTTGCCAAGACCGACATTTTCGAGCGCCGCGAATCCATCGTGCGCAGCTATTGCCGCAGCTTTCCGGTTGTCTTCACCAGCGCGCAGAATGCCACCCTGCGCGACACCGAAGGTCGCGAATACATCGACTTTCTTGCCGGCTGCTCGGTGCTCAACTACGGCCACAACGACCCCGACATGAAGGCCGCACTGATCGACCACATAACGGCGGATGGCATCGCCCACGGGCTCGACATGTATACCAGCATGAAGGCCGAGTTCCTGGAGGATTTCGAACGGCTGATCCTCAAACCGCGGGATATGGACCACAAGGTCATGATGACCGGCCCGACCGGCACCAATGCCGTGGAGGCGGCGCTGAAGCTCGCGCGCAAGGTGACCGGTCGCAGGAACGTCGTTGCCTTCACCAACAGCTTTCATGGCATGACGCTGGGCGCACTTGCCGCGACCGGCAACGCCGGCAAGCGCGAGAGCAGCGGCGGCGTTTCATTGAACGATGTCACGCACCTGCCCTTCGAGGGATCGCTGGGCGAAGCCGTGGACACACTTGAAATCCTGGAGACTTTGCTCGGCAATCCCTCCTCGGGAATCGACGCCCCGGCGGCCTTCATTGTCGAGACGGTCCAGGGCGAGGGCGGCCTGAACGCCTGCTCGGCCGCGTGGCTGCAGGGGGTCGAACGGCTAGCGCGCGCGCATGGCGCGCTGCTGATCGTTGATGACATCCAGGCCGGCTGCGGACGCACCGGTTCCTACTTCTCGTTCGAGAAGATGGGCATCACGCCCGACTTGATCACCCAGGCCAAGTCGCTCTCGGGCTTCGGGCTCCCCTTCGCGGCGCTGCTTATCAAGCCCGAGCAAGACATCTGGAAGCCGGCCGAGCACAACGGCACCTTCCGCGGCAACACCCACGCCTTCGTCACCGGGCGCGTCGCGCTCGAGAAGTTCTGGTCCGACGACAGCTTCGCATCCGAGGTGCGGCGCAAAGGCGAAATTCTGGAACAGGGACTGGATGTAATCGCGGCAAAACTACCAGGCGCGTACACCAAGGGCCGTGGCATGATGCGCGGCATCGACGTGGGGTCGGGCGAACGTGCCGACAGCATCTGCGCGGCCTGCTTCGAACGCGGCCTGATCATCGAGACCTCGGGCGCGTATGGCGAGGTGGTCAAGGTTCTGGCCCCATTGACCATACCGACCGAGCAACTCGAGGCCGGGCTTGGCATTCTGGACGCGGCGGCGGTGTCCGTGCGCGGCTGATTCCCTATCCCCACCCCTCCCCGCAGGGCGGTCCTGCCGAAGCGAGAAGGAGTCCGAATATGGGCGCACACACGATCGAGAAGATCGGCGGCACGACAATGAGCCGCTCGGACGAGTTGATCGAGACACTCTTCACTCGCGGCCGCGAAGGCGAGTCCTTGTATCAGCGCGTTTTCGTGGTCTCGGCCTACGGCGGCATCACCGACCTGCTTCTGGAGAACAAGAAGACCGGTGCACCGGGTGTCTATGGGCAGTTCGCGTCCGAGGACAGCAGCATGGGCTGGAGCGACGCCCTCGACCGGGTCTTCGACGCAATGAGCGAAGTAAATGGCCGGTTGCTGGCGCACCCCGGCGACCAAGGCTCGGCCGACAAATTCGTTCGCGAGCGGATCGAAGGTGCGCGCACCTGCCTGTTGGATCTGCAGCGACTCTGCTCCTATGGCCATTTCCGTCTCGACCAGCAAATGATGACGATCCGCGAGTTGCTCTCAGGGTTGGGTGAGGCCCATTCGGCCTTCGTCACGGTGCTGCTTCTGGCCCGGCACGGTATCGACGCACGCCTGATCGACCTGACCGGCTGGCGCGACGAAAGCCAGCCAACGCTGGCCACGCGGCTCGACGACGCCTTCAACGATGTCGATCTGGCGCGCGAAATGCCCATCGTGACCGGCTATGCTCAGTGCAGCGAGGGCCTGATGAAGGAGTTCGACCGCGGTTACTCTGAAGTCACATTCGCCCATCTGGCCGCGCGCACCGGCGCCCGCGAGGCCGTGATCCACAAGGAGTTCCACCTCTCCAGTGCCGATCCCAGGCTGGTGGGTGAGGATCGGGTCATCAAGATCGGCCACACCAACTACGACATGGCCGACCAGCTCTCTAACCTTGGCATGGAGGCGATCCATCCCGCGGCGGCCAAGATCCTGCGGCAGGCCGAAATCCCGTTGCGGGTCGCCAGCGCCTTCGATCCTGGCGATTCTGGCACATTGATCTATTCCGACACCAGCGGCGCACCGCGGGTCGAGATGGTCACCGGGCTGCCGCTGGTCGCACTGCAGGTGTTCGAGCAGGACATGGTGGGCGTCAAGGGCTATGACGCCGCGATCCTCAAGGCGTTGACACGCCACGATGTCTGGATCGTTTCCAAGACCTCGAACGCCAACACGATCACCCACTACGTCATCGGCCCACTCAAGGCGATGCAGGCGGTGGAGAAGGAGATTCTCACCGCCTATCCGGCCGCCGTTATACAGGTGCGCAAAGTCGCCCTGGTCAGCGCAGTGGGCAGCAACATGGCCGGATTGCAGGTCGCGCGTCACGGCCTGAACGCCCTGGCCGAGGCCGGGATCGACCCGATCGCGATACAGGACACCGGCCGGCATGTGGACGTGCAGTTCATCGTCGGCACCGGCGAGATGACCGAGGCGGTCAAGGCCCTGCATGCCGCATTGGTCGAAAGCGATGCGGCCGGCGCGCAAGAGCACCGCGTTGCCTGAGCGGCTATCAGAGGTCGATTGCCGTCTACGATACGGCCCGCGGACCAACGCCTCGATTTTTTGGCAGGAACAGAAGCCGGAACAAAGGCACCGGCTCGTAACAGCTAAACAAGCTGATTGAGAGTCGCGTTAGGTATATTAACTTATTGATTCTAATGAGCTTACCGACACATAGCTGACAGTTTATTCCGGGCACATGGTTTACACAACTGGGCATTTTGGGAGGCTCCCAAAATGCCCTGGAAAGAGTGTAAGCCAATGGACGAACGTCTTCGTTTTGTGGCCCGCCTTCTGGAAGGTGAGAAAATGGCCTCACTGTGCCGGGAGTTCGGGATTTCCCGTGTCACTGGTTACAAGATTTTCAATCGCTACAGGGAATGCGGTGTCGATGCCTTGTTTGACCGCAGCCGACGCCCTTACCGGCAAGCCAACCGGCTGCCTTATCAGGTCGAGAGCTGCATCCTCGGCATCAAGCACGAACACGCCTCCTGGGGCGCGCCCAAGGTCCGCGACAAGCTGATCCGGCTCTATCCCATGATCAAGCCGCCGGCGATCTCGACCGTGCATGCGGTGCTCGACCGCCACGGCCTGGTGCAGCGCCGCAAGCGCCGCCGCTACAAGGCCGAGGGCACCCTGTTGCAGGCGGCCAACGCGCCAAATGGACTGTGGTGTGCTGATTACAAGGGCGAGTTCCGGCTGGGCAACAAGCAATACTGCTATCCCCTGACCATCACCGACTATCGCTCCCGCTACCTCCTGGCCTGCGAAGGCCTCTCCTCCACACGGGCAGAGCTTGCCTTCACTGTCTTCGAGCGCACCTTCAAGGAATTCGGCCTGCCAAGCGCCATCCGCACCGACAACGGCGGGCCCTTTGCCAGTGGTAACGCCCTCTTCGGGCTCTCCAGGCTCTCGGTCTGGTGGCTCAGACTGGGCATCGCCCTCGAGCGCATCAAGCCCAGCCATCCGCAGCAGAATGGGCGGCATGAACGCATGCACCTTACCCTCAAGAAAGAGGCCACAAAGCCGGCCTCCTTCAACTTCCTGCAGCAGCAGGAGCGCTTCGAGCGCTTCATCCAGGTTTACAATCCTGTTTCATAACACCCATCTCTCTATGTTTTTGCAGGGAATAGGGTTTGCTGATCGGGATGCGATCCCGTGGGGTACTTTGGGTTCTTCCGGGCCCGGCAAACGATCTGCTGGGCTTGCGGTTTTCCAAGTTCCGATCGGTTGAAGATCCATGGACCATCCGGCAAGGGGTGGACCCCCTTTATCTCGCCGGCTTCGGCGGCAAGTCTGAGGGTCTTCGGTGCAACGCCGAGCAGGCGCGCCGCCTTGTTCAGGTTTAGCCATGGATCGTTCCCGTCCGGCGCCGACCGGAAAACCGGGATTTTGTGATGGGACCTGTGTGCCGTGACCCGCTCGCGTGTCCAGCGATTTCCGTGCCCGGTCACCAGGCCGTTGCGGTTGAGAATGCCGGCGATCAGATCGTCGCCGGCGATCAGCACCAGCTGCCGGATGGCTGCGATAATGTCGTCGGCGGTGCTGTTGCGCTGTCCACGGCGCCGCTTCGGCAGGCGCAGTTCTGTATGGGCGCCGCCAACCCAATGGATCAACAGGACGATCTCGGAGGCTTCATCGTCGATGTCGGCGACCACCTCCTGAATGACGCTGCGCACGATGCGCTTCTTGAGCCTGGCATCCGTCGTCGGTGCCGACCAGACAGTCCAGAGGTTTGTAGCCAGTGCCGTGATATCCGTTGCCAATACGGGTGATGGTCCTGGCGTGGCGTTGTCGTGTGCGGCGATCTTGCCCTCGATCTCGCCTACATGCGCGAGGGCACGGTTCCATCGCATCTCCAGTTCTGCCGCAACCAACCGGTTCTCGGGATCGGCCGCGTCATATTGCCGGAAAGCCCGCTCGGCGGCGTAGCGGGCAGCCTCCAGATCGCGGCTGAGGGAATCCCGGACCTGATCGCGGCGACTGACTGCCTGTGTTTCGGCCTCGGCAGCGGCAGCTACCGCGCCAGGCTCGACGACACACAGGAGTGCTTGCTCAATCGCATCATCGACGCGCAGCCCACCGAAAGCGATGCAGCGCGGTTCGCCATTGTCGAGCAGCCCCCGCCAGCAGGAATAGCGCGGGATGTTGTGCTTGGTACCCGTGTAACGCACCGTGAGCTTACGGCCACAGCGCCGGCAACGAACAAGCCCGGCGAGCAGCGCGTCGCCATGCTTGGGCGCTCCATGATGTCGGCTTGTGGATACATTGTCGCTCACCATCTTTCGGATTGTCTCTGCCCTTTCCCAGCTGACATAACCTTCATGGGCATCCGGGATCAGTGCCAGCCATTCTTCGCGCGCCTTGCGTCGAACACCTGTGTGAGCGGGTGACGGACCAAACCCCGGTGCAGTACGAGTTTTACCATAGGCATAAGCGCCACCGTAGATCGGATTCCCGATCATCCGATGGATGGTTGCGTAGCTCGGCCTGCGCCAGATCACCTCGCCATTATTGCGTTTTGCTGGCAGATCCAGTCCATGTTCGAGGAACCACATCAAGGCCTGCCGGGCGCTGCCGAATTCAGCAACCTTGTCGAACACCAGGATGATCGCCTCCTGCACGCGGCGGTCGGGATCCTTCTCGAGCCGGTCCCCGACCTTCACAAAGCCGACTGGGGCTGCAACGACAAGTTCACCCCGGCGGGCCTTCTCGTAGCGGGCCGAGAGCGAACGCTGGCGTAGTAGATCGAGTTCATATTCGTTGAGGCTTCCCTTGAGCCCCAGCAGCAATCGGTCATTGCCCTGACGTGGCGCGTAAACCGTCTCCTGGTCGATCAGCACAGTGTCGACGACGCGGCACATCTCGATGAGCTGCTGCCAGTCGCGGCTGTTACGGGCAAAGCGCGATACCTCGCGCGCTGCCACCGCCCCGATCTTGCCGAGGCAGACTTCGGCGACCATTCGGTCAAAGCCCGCGCGTGCGACGCCGGCGGCGGCAGAACGGCCGAGATCGTCATCGATCGTCTCGATGCGAGACCAGCCGAGTGCCGTCAGGCGGTCGCGCATGGCATATTGCAGTGTGCCGCTCTCGCGATTGTGCAGCACCTGATGGGCGGACGACTGCCGTACATACAAGATCGCCTTGCGCTCCAGATGGTGCGTCATAATCTTCTCATGCATCATGACGCGTTTCCTCCTGTCCGGGAGTGCGCTCGCCGTCGATGTGAGCGAGGATCAGGCTCACCATAAGCGTCGTCACTGACCGCCGTGTCTCCGCCGGCAGCGCCTGCCATTGCGGTGTCGCCACCATCTTGGCATCGTTCGGCTTTGAGAACAGGTCGAACTGGTCTTTCGTGGATGGGCGCGGCATGGATATCTCCCCGATTCGCCTCGTGAGAGTTCAATATTGCGCCCATCTCCTGCATTTGTGATGTGGTACTCGTGTCCCGAAGCAGGACCGCCAAGGCGCCAAGCGCAGCAAACTCGACATACGGTGCAGCCGTGATCTGCCAGCGCGCGCTGGAAACTCGATCAAACATCCACGCAGGAACTTCCAACCACCGATCGGATGCCCGGCCCGAAAGACTGCAGCGGAAGACCGTTGCATCATTCTTATCGATCACTTTATGAATATGGACTTGATGGCCCGCCCAGGGATGCCAAGGGTAAAGAAGCTCGCGTTGGGTGGTCCTGTGGGCGTTCGGTTGCCGAGTTGTA